>CAYHJR010000031.1:4812-9975 GCA_964357075.1 uncultured Candidatus Saccharibacteria bacterium | reverse complement strand
CACCGCCGTTCGCTTCGCGTTCGGCGGTGGTTACGTTTTAAGTTCCTGGCTCTATGTTTTTTACTCTTATTGTATCTTGATTGTAGTTGAGTCGTCGTTGTTGTTTTCGTTTGATTCTTTAACGTTGTCAGAGCCGTCCACCAAAATGCGGAAGCTCTGATTTCCTTCAAGCGCTTTGTCAAAAGCAATGGTGTATTCTATGCGATTTCCAGCACCAATACCGATTTGTTCATCGGAATTAAATGTTTGCGATGGGTAAGTGGGCAAGTAGGCATTGAAGCGATAAGAGCTAGAAGTTTTGTCGCCGATATTTTCCACTTTGAATTTGACAGCGACGCGATTGCTTCGGCGCGGAGCGCTGTCGGAAACGAAATTATTATTTGAATCGAGATATCCGACATCAAGAATAACCGGGCGAAGGTCCGCCTTGCCATTTGGATTTTCAACAGTTGAAGAAGTTGAACCGCCGATATTGTAAGTGTTACTGGTAGTTTGGCCAGGAGTGGGCGTGGTTGGCTTTGGAGTGGTAACTACAGGTTGAGTTGGCGCCGGAGTTGTGACGACGGGAGTTGTAGTGGTTGCAACTACAACCGGAATCTCGTCTTTGATTGAAGGATTTAAAATATCAACGCGAATGACACTTGAAATAAGCGGTTTGCTTTCGCCGTTTCGGGTGAATTTCAAAGTGATGGGAAGTTCCACTTTGCTAAATTGCGTGGAAGAAGCGATAAGAGTCATTTGATTGCCGCGATTCACGAAATCAAAATCTTTGTTGCAAAGTACGGTTTTCTTTCCGGCATCAATAGTGTCGGCGGTAAGGTAGAGTCCATCGGCGCAAGGATAATTTAAGCTGTAAGAGCCACCGGTAGCTTTTTTCATGTGGTCCCAAGAAAGGACAAAAGGTTTGCCGACAACAATGTTATCGACGGAAACTTCCGGAATAACTTCTTCGGATGTGAAAATGTCAGAGGTGGAAAGAGTGACGGCGGCGGTGATTTTTTTCAGACCGACGGTGGCATACTTGGCAACGGAAGCGGCGCCGAGAGCGATTATGATAATGACAGCCACAATGCCGACAATAGAAAAAATATCTTTGAAATGATGCAGGGACTCAAGCATTATATCGGGAAAACTCTTTTTTGGTTTTGGGGCAGGTTTATTAACCCCATTACCATTACCATTTTGGTCGGGGAGAGGGAATCCTGTCGGCAAATTGTGCGGAATATTACTCATATTTTTTTATTGTTTGTTTTCGCCTAAAAAGCGATATTTACCTGTATATCATATATAAGTTGGGGTGTCAAGAGATTTAATGAAGACACGTTTTATTGAATCGGGAAATATTGACTTATATACAAATATATGATAAGGTCAAAAACGGCTAGATTAAGCGTTTTTTGAGAATTTTGAGAAAATGACTTGCTTTGGCAAATGAAAAGTGTAATTTGGAATACCGGAGACCTACATATCATATGGAACAAAATGACCAAAATGAAATAGTCAAAAAAGGTAAATTCTGGCGCTTTATAAGGCGCGCCGTTTCAATCTTTTTGGTGCTGATTCTTTTTCTAACGGTTGTTGGTTTAAGTCCAACGCCGGTCAAAGAGCTGAATAACTATTTCTTTTCCTTGTTCATAAAAGATTCACCCGCCAAAATTTCGGATGAAATTAAAAGTGAAGAAGCGCAGGGAGAAAGGGTTGGTGAATATACCGAGCCAACAAGAATTGTGATTCCAAGTATTAAGCTTGATAATCCGGTTTTAAATCCAAATGGCACATCAATTCCTGTTTTGGACGCGGCGCTTTTGAAAGGCGCGGTCAGGTATCCGGGGTCGGGGGACTTGGAGAGTAAAAGAAATATGTTTATTCTCGGACACTCTTCATATTTGCCGGTGGTGCATAATCAGGCATACAAAGCTTTCAATGGTATTCAGAATTTGAAAGCGGGGGATTTGATTGAAGTTTATGGCACGGGCAAGAAATATGTTTACGCCGTTGAAAAAATTGAAAAGACAATCGCGGATGACGGTTTCATTGACATCAGTAATTTTGAAAGAAAATTGATTCTGGCGACATGTGATTCGTTTGGTAAAAAGCAAGACAGATTTATAGTGACGGCGCGATTCATTGAGGTATTACCTCAATGAATGAGTTAAGAGTTACGAGTTATGAAAAAATAAAGAGATTGTAGGAAGTTGATTTTAGAAAAACATTTTTTCTAAAATCAACTTTCGGCAAGTCCCTAAATCACTAAGGTGATCGGGCGAAGACGAGAGGGAATTAGTACTTTGTAAAATCTGCGCTTTCAAAAGTGTCTGCATTTTTGATGTTGCCACTTTTGAAAGCGCAGTAAAGACGAATCTGTGGCGCGCATTTCGCGCGCCGCGAACCCAACACAAGGAGGGGAAATGCGTAACATCATTTTTGTTTTTCTCATCGCGCCAACCCTCCCGGGTTGCGCGAACACTTTTGGGGCGATGACCCCAATAGTGGCGGAATTCATCAGCAAGGCGTCGGAAAGGCCGGCGTCATCCGAATATCAGAAACGGGTGGGCGACCAATCGGTCGTCCCTCGCAAACCCTAACGAGGAGACGACGATGGAGAGGGTTCTAATGTTTTTGTTTATTGTAGCCATCGTGTTTTTAGGTGGTTACATAACAAGTCACTATGTGGACTTGTCGATGTTCGACAGTTCGCAAAGCGCTGCTGTTCGGCAGAAGGCCGACCGGCGCAAGCAGGAAGTTCCGGAAGTTCCGGCGCAGGATGAAGCTTTCTGGGCCGAAATTGCCCGCCTGAAAGTGGAAATGGCGGAAATCAATGTGAGGTTGGCGAAAATCAACGCTGACCTCCCGGTCGCGAAAGCGGCGGTGCAGAAGGTCAAGGAGCTTGACGAAAAAATCGACGCGCAGGAGGAGGAGGACGCGCGTCGGCCCACGAAACGCAACAAACGGAGGCCATCATGAAGCAATTGCTTTTCGCAGTACCGCTGGCGTTCGCGCTGGCGGCGTGCAGTAGCACGCCGAAGCAGTCGTCAGCACCCTCGGTTCCGCCTCAGGCGGAATTGGAGAGCAACTGGTTGTGCGACACTCTTCCGGATTTAACCCCGGGGTGTGGCGATTACAACAAGCGCAAGGCGGCGGCGAAGGCGAAAGCCGAGGCCGACGCCAAGGCCCGCGAAGCGGAATTGCAGAAGTTCCGCCGGATGGAGGAAGAAGTGGCGGCGAAAAAATCACCGCCACCGCCTGTCCCCACCGCACCGGCTCCAAAGCCGTCGGCTGGGGAAGTGAAGCCGTCGGCGACGACGGTTGACCCCGGCATCATCTCGGCCGAACAGCGCGTGGCAAATATTGCGCGTTGCAAGGGCAAGAAGGGCGCGACGTTTTGCTGGAGCAAGTTCGGCACCAATCCCTACGCGGGATTGCCCGGACCGGCTCTGGCGCAGGCCAAGTCGAAAGGCGAGGCTTGGACGGAGCATGTCCAGCAGAAGTTTCTGACGCTGATTGCCGATGGTCGTAAGGTTGAGACAGTTCTCCAGAAGGGGGACAATTTCGACTGGATGGCCTACGGCAAGGGCACCGGGAAGGGAATTGTTGTTTACGAGGTTGTGGCGAATTGGTCGGACGGGGAAACCCACAAGGCCGAAACGTACAGCATCGTGGACGGCGGTTACCTCTACACACTGTATCGGCCGGACTGCAACAATTGGTCTGGTCGGCGGGTGAAGTTGCCCGAAGCGCCGAAGCCTGCCGAGCCCGCAAAGCCGGCGGCGAAAGCGGAGCCGGCAAAGGTGTCTGAAACCCCGAAGGCCTGTCCGTCCGACAAGCGCCTCTTCCGGGTTAACCTCTTCAACAAGAAGGCCCCGGTTGCCGGTATTACCTGGAAGGGTGTGCCGGAGAACGTTAGCGTGTCTGCCTGCCTTCAGCAGGCGGCGAAGCAATTCGGCTCGGCGTCGGCATTCAGCCGCTCCGAGTGTACGTTGAAGATTCTGGTCGCGGAAAAGGCGACTGGCGAGCGGACCAAGCAGGTTCGCCCGTGGCGGACAACAGGCGAAGTTCCCGTTACGGTTGCCACCCTCAAGGGGGATGGTTCAATCGATCGGGAGCTTGGGAAGGTAGCCGTGCAAGGCGGCTATCTGGAGTGGGTCGGGAGGTATGCGGACATCTCCGGCAAGGAGCTGACATTCGTTTTTTCCGAGCTCAAAGCGCCCTTCGTTCTCCACTCCCCGGTCAAGAACAAGACCGATAGGATGGAGATTCGGGTTCCGCCCGCGGAGTTCGAGAAAACCCACTGCTTTTATGATGTAAGTGGGGTGGTGGAGGACACCAAGACGCCACCGGCGAAACCGGTGGCCTCGAAGCCCGCCTACCTGCGTTCCGGCGAAAGCCGCACGTAGAATTCGTCTTTTGGGAAGGTAGGGTGCGTGCAATACGCGCTCTACCGACCCTTTTTATACTACTCAATGAGAAATTATTGAGGAGATAACACCAAAAAAGATTTTGTTATGGAAAAAATGTTTGCAAAAAAGAATAAGAAAAATAAAACTCTGAAAAATATTTTCAAGAGTAGTTTTGTCGTTCTTATAATTGTGATGCTTTTTGTGCCGGCGCCTGTTTTGCTTTTGACAGCAAACGCTCAAGCATGGGGTGTTGATTTTGGTGCTTTTAACGACGCAAATTATAGCGACGGAAGTGTTTCGGATTATGTCGGCGATCTTCCAGTTGATGTCGGAGACATTAATATTGGAGATGTAAATATTTCGGGCGGAGCGGATTTTTATACTCCGATGGTTTTTGATAATATAGATTTAGGGACTTACAACGATTCTGATTACGATAATTATGAACCGATTCAATGGGCGGATGCGGCAGACAATAGTTATTCAACTCCGAGTGTGAACGGCGATGGCTGGAGTTTTTCAGATGTCACATATAATCCTTTAAATGATAATTCTCTTGACAACTACTATTGGGGTCAATTTTATCCAGTTGGAGAAACTGATGACAGTTTTATCGCTAGCTACTTTAATGTAGCAGATGGCAGTGATTCTGATTCTACATTATTTAATCCAGTTGGTGGAGACGAGGGGGGCGCTTCTCAATTTAATCCGGTTGGAGAAACTGATGACAGTTTTATCGCTAGCTACTTTAATGTAGCAGATGGCA
>CAYHJR010000031.1:0-4712 GCA_964357075.1 uncultured Candidatus Saccharibacteria bacterium | reverse complement strand
TTTAATCCAGTTGGTGGAGACGAGGGGGGCGCTTCTCAATTTAATCCGGTTGGAGGCGATGAAGCTGAAGCCACACAATTTAATCCTATAGGGGGAGATGAATTGGCTATCTCAGAGCCTTTTCCTTGGTACTTGCTGGCGCTTGGTTTGATTATTCCTTTTGGCGGAAGTGATAAAGATGAGGCGGTTGCGCCTGTTACTCCTCCGGTTGTGCCACCGCCTTGTATTCCAGCCACGATTTCTGGCGCGGATAATGCGACTGGAAATGTCGGCACGCCGTTTTCTTATTCTTTTACTACGGGCGGCACCGGGCCAATCACTAAAAATGCCAGCGGTCTTCCGGCCGGACTCTCACTTTCCGGAAATACTATTTCTGGCACGCCGACAGTGGAAGGGACTTTTTCAGTAACAATTGCTGTCTCAAACGCTTGTGGCGGTGCAACTAAAACCGTGAATATTACAATCGCGCCAATCGGTGTTTGTATCGCGGGAAGCGCGCCGACTGTGACGAGCGCCGGCACAAATAGCGGTAGCGTGAGTATTGCTTTTTCTCATCAACTTACTGCCAACGGAAATACACCAATAACTTGGAGTGCGGGTGGTTTACCAGCTGGGGTGACGCTAAACACGGCAACAGGTTTAATTTCCGGAACACCAACCACGGCCGGAACATTTATTGTCTCAATTACCGCGACCAATAGTTGCGGTACTTCAACGCAAACACTGACCATCGTTATTTCTCCGATTGGCGTTTGTGTTCCGGGAGTTCCGGTAATTGGTAGCCCAACTACAGCATCGGGAACTTTGGGCGCATCATTCAATTATCAAATAACAGCCACAAATAATCCGACCTCTTTTGACGCTTCAAGTTTGCCGCCGGGAACTTCCGTTTCAACCACAACCGGATTGATTTCAGGAAACACAAATACTGCCGGAGTGTTTAATACAAATATTTCCGCAACCAATAATTGTGGTACGGCTACTTCTACTGTTGTTATAACAGTTACTGGCGGAGGTGGAGGCGGCGGCGGTGGAGGCGGTGGTGGTGGCGGTGGCGGTGGTGTATTTCCGCCAACGGTTACGCTTGCAAGTGCTGGAGAATCACCACTTGCCGGGGCGTCTGTCTTTTTGTCGCAAACTCCATATGCCGGCCTTTATCTTTCTCAACTTCCTTACACCGGACTTGGCGATATTGTGGCGACCTCTCTCTTTATTCTCTCACTTCTTCTTTTGAGCGTTATGATTGCCTACGTTTCGGTTTATGGACGTGACATTGCTCCAATAAGAAATTATATTCTTATAAAGCTTGAATCAATTCAAAGTGCGATTGATGTGGCGATTGCACTTGGGACTAGAATGTCAAAGATTGAAAAAGACACCGTAGAATTGGTTTCTGCCGCTAAAAGACAAGATGCGATTTTAACCCCCGATTGCGCCAGTTTTATTTTCACTCTCGCTAAAGATGATTTTGCGAAGTCAGAATCATTTCTTGGCACTATAATTGAAATGGTGAAGCGGGAGACACCGGAAGATCAATACGCCGTCATCACTTTGGAAAAGACCAAAAAGATAATTTCTCCTGTTTTCGCTTAAACCTCATAGAACCACCCAAAAAACATTCTAATTCGCCTAGGCGGATTAGAATGTTTTTTTGACAAACTATTTTTTATCAGTTATTTCTTTTTTGAGTGTTTCTACTAGCGCCTCAAGTTTCATGGCGCCCAACTGCCCTTTATCTCTGTTTTCAACGCCGACAGTTTTGCTTTCAATTTCTTTGTCCCCAATTACGAGCAAATATGGGATTTTTTCCGTTTTGCCATTTCTGATTTTTTTACCCAAGGTTTCATTCGATTCGTCTAGTTCCGTGCGAATGTTGGAATTTTTTAATTCCTCAAATACTTTCTTAGCATAATCTAAATGTTTTTCGCTAATCGGTAAGATTTTTACTTGAATGGGGGAGAGCCAGAGGGGGAACGCGCCAGCGTACTTTTCTATGAGAAATGCAATAGTTCGTTCAATTGCGCCAATCGATGAACGATGCACTACAAATGCTTGATGGTCTTTTCCGTCTTCTCCAACATAAGTTAAATTAAATCTCTCCGGCATACAAAGGTCGTATTGCACAGTAAAAGCGGTATCTTCTTTGCCGTTAGCATTTTTCATTTGTATATCAACTTTTGGTCCATAAAAAGCGGCCTCGTCTTTTCCTTCCACAAAATCAACTTCTCTTTCTTTCATTAATTTACGAAGCAGTCCTTCAGCTTTTTCCCAGCCAGCGTCATTTTTATGGTATTTTTCTTTATTATTTCTATCTCCAAGCGAAAGGCGATAACTATAGTCTTTGCCCATTTCAAGGCCTAAAACCCCATTGGCGTATTCTATTAAATCAAGCGCTTTCCCCATTTCCAGAACGGCCTCCTCTTCGTTTTTACAAATAATGTGCGCGTCAGCTAGGCAAAACGAACGGACTCTTTGCAGGCCCATTAATTCCCCGGATTGTTCGTAGCGATAAAGTTTGGCAAGTTCGGCAATTCGGACAGGTAATTCCCGATAGCTCCAGGGACGGCGCAGATACAATTCAAAATGATGCGGGCAAGTCATGGGACGGAGCATAAATTTTTCATTATCAATTTCAATCGGCGCGTACATTGAATCCTTGTAATGCGGGTAATGACCTGATTTTTCATACAGTTCAAGTTTGGCAATATCGGGCGTATAAACATGCAAGTAACCGCGTTTTATTTCTTCATCAACAACAAATCTTTCCAGTTCACGTCTTATGGTTGCTCCTTTGGCCGTCCAAAGTGGGAGGCCTTTGCCGACACTGTCAGAAAACACAAAAAGGTCCAGTTCGCGACCGAGTTTCTTATGGTCGTTTGATTTTTCAGTATTATCGTTCATTACGATATCCTAACCGATTTCTTTGTTTGATTCAAAGTTCTTTGACTGCTTCCGCTATAAGGGAAACCCCGCCATTTCGGTGTGATATTTTGCCTTTGATGGCCAAGCATTTTTCCGCTATCAGTAAATCTTTGACGGCGTTGTAAGTTCTGGGGAATATTACGACTTCAAGCGTGCCGGTAAAATCGGTCATTTTTACAAAAAGCATTTTGTCGCCGGTTTTGGTTAAAAGCGGTTTCACTTCTTCCACTATTCCGGAAACTACCGCCAGCATTCCATCTTTCATTTGCGTCGTGATTTTTTCAACTGTCATGGCTTTGCCCTCAAGCTTCTTTCTGTATTTATCCAATGGGTGCCCGGAAATGTAAAGACCAAGCAATTCTTTTTCCCATTTTAATTTTTCCGCCTGGGGCATCTCCGGGGCGTCTTTTAATTTCAACTCGTCAGGAGAATTGCCCAAAGCGCCGAAGAGTGATGTTTGGTTGCTATTTTTTTGATTGTCTTTATTAAACGCCAAAAGGTCCTCAATGTTTGCCATCATTACTCCTCGTTTTCCCAACTTGTCTAACGTTCCCGAATAAATTAGTGCTTCCAAAGATTTCTTGTTTAAATTTCTGTCTTTGATGCGGGAGAGAAAATCTGATAATGACTTGAATGGTCCGTTTTTTTTGCGTTCATCAATAATAAATTGAGCGATGCCTTCACCAAAATTTTTGATGCTTCCCAAACCGAAAAGAATTATATCTTTATCATTATTTTCACGAACCAAAGTGAAGTCCTTGAAACTTTCGTTGATGTCGGGAGGTAAAACTGGAATACCCATACGTTTGCATTCTTTGACAGTGTCGGCCACTTTTTCCACTTCTCCCAATTCGCCGGTCAAAACAGATGTCATGTATTCGCCGGGGAAATTGGCTTTCAAATAGGCCGTCTGATAAGCCACCAGTCCGTAAGAAACAGAGTGCGCTTTGTTGAAACCGTAAGAGGCGAACGGTTCTATCCAAGTCCAAATTTCGGTGGATTTCTTTTCGCTCCATTTGGAGTGCTGCATGCAACCTTTGATAAATTTTTCTTTTTGCTCCGCCATTTCCTTCGGGATTTTTTTGCCGACCGCTTTGCGGAATTTATCAACTTCGCCCCACGAATAGCCCGCCAGACGATTGGCAATCATAAGAAGGTCGTCTTGATAAACCAAAATGCCGTAAGTTTTTTTTAAGATTGGCTCAAGCGCCGGGTCGGGATATTTGATGAGCGCGGGATTGTGCTTGCGCGCGATATAGTCGGGAATAAATTGCATGGGGCCGGGACGGTAAAGCGCGACCATGGCGTTAATATCGTGAATGGCGTTTGGCTTTAAATCCATCAGAAAGCGCGTCATGCCGGAGCCGTTAAGCTGGAAAGTGTCGGCGGTCTCGCCGCGCGCCAACATTTCAAATGTTTTTTTATCGTCAATCGGAATTTTCCCGACCTCAATATCAATATTCCGGAACCGTTTGATGAGTTTTATGGTGTCGGCGATAATTGCCAAGTTTTTAAGTCCCAGGAAATCAAATTTCAAAAGTCCCACTTCTTCAACCGAATACATATCGTACTGGGTAATAACTTTGCCGCTTTCTTTGGGGTCAAATTGTATTGGCACAATTTCGGATAAAGGAACCGGCGACATCACCACCCCGGCGGCGTGAATGGAAATGTGCCGCGCGTTACCTTCAATTTTTTGAGCCATATCTATTATTTCTTTAACATCGCTTTCTTTTTTGTATATTTCCTGAAGTTCGGGCGTAATTTCAAGCGCGTGAACGAGCGTCATC
>CAYHJR010000030.1:0-10195 GCA_964357075.1 uncultured Candidatus Saccharibacteria bacterium | reverse complement strand
CCGATTGAAGTATTATTTGAGCGTACAGGTGTTGCAATTACTTATTGAATTCAGCCTGGAAAGGGCTGTTTTTGGCTTAAAATAGTGCTAAAATGGCGCGATGTTTCAATGGTTCAAGGGTCTTACCGATAGCGGGGCGGGGGTATTAAAGGAGGCACAGAAGGTGTTGCCTTTGGTCAATTCCTTTGAGGAAAAAATTACCGCCCTCTCCAATGACGGCCTAAAAGAGAGAACGGCTGAATTCAAAGAACGGCTTAAGAAGGATGAAACTTTGGATGATTTGTTGCCCGAGGCCTTCGCGGTTGTCCGCGAAGCCAGTAAGCGCGTCCGGAACGAACGCCATTTTGATGTGCAAATTTTGGGCGGCATTATTTTGCATCGTCGGGGAATTGCGGAGATGCGAACGGGTGAAGGAAAGACCTTGGTGGCAACACTGCCCGCATACCTAAACGCTCTTTCTGGAAAAGGCGTGCACGTCGTCACAGTCAATGATTATCTTTCAAGACGCGACGCGGTTTGGATGGGAGAAATTTATGCCTTCCTCGGACTTTCAATTGGCGTCTTAAATCACGATTCCTCTTTTCTTTACGACCCTAAACATAGCGAGAAAGACAAAGAAAGGGACGAAATTGGCTCTTTCAAAGTACTGCACGAATTTTTGCGCCCCGTAACTCGCAAAGAGGCGTATTTGGCCGACATCACCTACGGCACCAACAGCGAATTCGGCTTTGACTATTTGCGCGATAATTTGGAATACACCAGGGAAGCCCTTCGCCAGCGCCCTCACTCTTTTTCAATAGTGGATGAAATTGACTCAATTTTGATTGATGAAGCCAGAACCCCGCTTATTATTTCCGCGCCCTCGGGAGATAGCGCCGAGCTTTACAATGTCTTTGCCAAAATCGCGAGGCAAATGAAAAAAGAGGAGGACTATACGGTTGACGAAAAACTGAAAGCCATAACCTTGACGGATGATGGCATAACCCACGCCGAAAAACTACTTGGGGTTTCCAATATTTATACCGAAAAGGGAATTAAGTATGTGCATCACCTGGAAACGGCGGTCAGAGCGCAAGCGCTTTTTGAAAGAGATAAAGAATATGTCGTTAAAGACGGAGAAATTATTATCGTGGACGAATTCACGGGGCGACTTCAGCCAGGGAGGCGCTGGAGCGAGGGGCTTCATCAGGCCATTGAAGCCAAAGAAGGGGTCTCGGTGCAAAAAGAATCGCGCACTTTCGCATCCATTACTTATCAAAACTACTTTCGTCTTTATGAAAAGCTCTCCGGTATGACCGGAACGGCTCTTACTTCGTCTGAAGAGTTCTATAAAGTGTACGGGCTCCAAGTAGTGGGTATTCCGACTAATCGTCCGTCAGTCCGCGCCGACCACGAAGACCAAATTTTTCAAACAGAGAAAGGAAAATTCAAGGCCATAGCGCAGAAAGTAAAAGAACTGCACGAAAGGGGACAACCGGTTTTAATAGGCACGGTTTCAATTGATAAAAACGAATTACTTTCCGCCTATTTAAAACAAGAAGGCATTCCGCACGAAATTTTGAATGCCAAAAATCACGAACGGGAAGGAGAAATTATTGCTCAAGCTGGCAAAGCGGGGCAAGTTACAATTGCCACCAACATGGCCGGGCGCGGCGTGGATATTAAATTGGGCGGGAATCCGGCTACGAAAGAGCAATACGAAGAAGTGAAAAGAAACGGCGGGCTTTTTGTTTTAGGTACGGAGCGTCACGAAGCGCGCCGCATAGACAATCAACTTCGCGGGCGCTCGGCGCGCCAAGGGGACCCGGGTGAGACGCAATTTTTCGTTTCTTTGGAGGACTCTTTGATGCGCGTTTTTGCCTCGGACACCATTAAATCAATGATGGGGCGCTTTGGCATTCCCGAAGAGCAACCAATTGAAAATCGGCTCATCACCAAATCACTTGAGTCGGCTCAAACAAAAATTGAAGGATTCCATTTTGATTCTCGCAAACACGTTTTGGAATATGATGATGTTTTAAGTCATCAGCGCAATATCATTTATTCTCGTCGCAAGAACATGCTTTTGGGGGAAAATGAAGAAGTTGATGCGTTTCTTGAAGAGGTGGCATTGGGGGACGAAGACCTTGTTTCTAAAATTCAACAATTAAAACAGAAAATCGGGGCGGAGAATTTTTACGGCAATATCAGGCGTTTGGTTTTGCAGACAATGGATTTGTTCTGGGTGGACCATTTGGAAGCAATGGATTATTTGCGTTCCTCGGTCAATTTGCGCGCCTACGGCCAGCGCGACCCTTTGGTTGAATATAAGAAAGAAGGATTATCGCTTTTCAAAGAAATGGAAAATGCCATGTTTTCTGAAATTGCCCGCCTAATTCCGGTTTTGGCGGATGGGGCAATCGCTATGGAAAAGCAGTCGCAATTGACCGAAGTCAAAGAAGGAGCGGATTCAATCACCGCCGCCACAAAAAATGTGGCGGCGGACGGTCCCAAAGTGGGTCGCAACGACCCCTGCCCATGCGGAGCGAAAAACCCAGCTACCGGTAAAACTTACAAATGGAAGCAATGCGGTATGATAAATGCACCTCATCACAAAAAGTAAAAAACTTGCCCTGTAGTAAGCTTTGCTTTACTAAAATAAAATAGGAAATGACAAATTTTAAAATACAGCAACAAACTGAAGCGGAAAAGGACGAATTTCTAATAGAATGCTTTCATGATGCTGGTTTTATAGACCAATTAATAAAATCTAATTTCTCTATAGTTTCTGGTAGGAAGGGAACTGGAAAAACAGCTTTAGCAAGGTATCTTGAGCAAAAGAGTAAAGATTACAAAATAGACTTTGCAATAAGAATTTCCATCAGAAATATTTCTCTAGGTTTAGATGAAGATAAGAAAGATCATGTAAATTCTATAGTATTTTTTGTTATTATAAAAACTATTCAAAAGCTTTTGCAGGAAGATATTTTTACCGACAAAGCAAAAGACCATTGGTTTGATTTTCTTGTACAAAATGGCCTACATAAAGTTTCCGATTACGAAACGTTTTACGAGTCAAAGAGAGAAAATAAAACAGGTTTTTCTATTAAAGGTCTTTTTTCGTCTCTGATTGCAAAAATTGGATCTAGTGCTTCTACGCAAGATACAGCCACTTTTTCAAAAACCGAGATATCAAATACACCATCTTCTTTGATAGAAGCACTACGGCAGAGTTTGCCCACAGACAAAAAGTTTTTTATTTTTCTTGATGACATTAGTGATTATTTGGATATAAAAAGTGAAAAACTAACTAAGGAAGAAATATCGGTAATTCAAGATGTTTTATTAAAATTAGAGAATTACAACTCAACGCTTGCTGATTCAGGAAAGAAATTACGCTTTATTTCTTTGGTTAGAGAAGATCTCTTTGAGTATATGGAGGGCTCAAATATTAATAAACTGAGGACGGATTCCCTAAAGTTAGAATGGAATGAGGACAGTTTCGCGGGCCTCTTAATAAGGCGTCTTCCTTTTTATGAAAATAACCTAGAAAGCAGTTTAAAGAATCCAAAGGACGCCATAAGAAGAGAGTTTCCAGATGCCATTTTTTCTGGAGCGTTGGAGCTTTTTAATACAAACAGATATTCAACTAATTTTTATGCATACATGGTTGCTGTCTCTTTTAATCGGCCAAGGGATTTTCTAATGTTTTGTTATGCAATGAGAGACAGACTGAGCATGAAGCATGAGGCCACTTTTGAAAACATAGAAGCGGCAGAGATAGAATACTCCGATTACTTTACCAAAGAACTGAGAGATGAACTTTTCTTGGCGAGTCGCGTTTTGGGTTTTCAGGCTGATCAAGATAAGTTAAACCATCTTATAGACATACTAAGTAAAAAGGACGGATTCAATTCTTCTGAATTAAGGACAGACCTGGCTCAATATCTGGGGGTAAAAACAAGTTTGGGTAAAAAAAAGATAGAGTTATTCATCGAAGAATTATGGTGGTATGGTGTTATTGGTTTTAAGGAACACAAGGGCTTACTTATAAATTTCCACTATATTTCTGGACACGCGCCATTTTTAGTATCTAAAATTAAAGAGTATATTCTTTTTCTACATAGAGGGTTGTGGTGGTTTTCTAAAAAAAGAAAAAAGAAAAGTTAGTGATGAAATATATAATATCCCCCCTAATTAATCTTGAATACGACAAAAAATCATTGTCGCTTTATCCGAAACCGCCCGCATCATGAAACAAATCAACAAAATAACACTCTAATCCGCCAAAGGCGGGACCCCCCCGCCCAAAGGGCGGGGGGGGGAACTTTAAGAAAATTTTTGAATAGGGCTTTACGGGAGAACTATAGACAAAAGCGTGAAAAACGGTGTTTTTTTTCATATTTTCACGGTTATGTTGACAAAAGTGTGAAAATGACTATAATTGCGAAATATGGCCAAGACATCTGCCGTGTTCAAGAAAATTAATACACTCCGTGAGCGATTCTATAAAGCCTCTACTGGCAAAGAGGCGGTTATTAAACTTGTTAGCGAAGCCGAGATCGCTGAACAGGTGTACAACTCAAATGCTATAGAAAATAGCACGTTAACACTTGAAGAAACAGAAAAAATATTACTCCAGATAGACCTAGATCGATTTATAAGCCAAAGAGAAATTTTTGAAGCAAAAAACCTAGCGCGAGTGGTTTCGTATATTGAAAAGCGTGCCAAAGAACAAGAGTTAACTCTTGACGTTATGCTTTCGCTTCACAAAATGCTCATTTCAAATATTCGTGATGATATTGCCGGCAGATTCCGAGAGGGAGATGAGATGGTTCGGGTCGGCAGTTATATAGCGCCTCACGCGCGAGAAATAAAAGAGCGTTTAGAGACAATGCTTGCGGAATACAATGCAAGCAGTCATAAAAGCATTGCGAAGAGAATTGCAAAACTGCACCTCGCGTTCGAGTACACGCACCCGTTTATAGATGGCAATGGTCGTATTGGTCGCGTGCTTAATAACTATCTTTTGATCAGAGAGGGCTTTGTCCCGATTAATATCAAATTTATAGATCGGGCGAAATACTACGATGCATTCAAAGAGTTTGAGGAAAAGGACAAGACAGAAATAATGGAAGAAATTGTTGCGAAAGCATTGACCAATAGCTACCATAAGCGCCTTGCGTATTTAGAGGGTAAGAAGATTATAACTTTGATCGAATACGCAAAATCTAAAAAAATATCACATTCGAACCTCATCAATAAAGCAACTCGCCAAACCATTGAGGCCTTTCTTGAGAAAGGTGTTTGGAAAATTGGCGTATGAATAAATCCGAAACCGCCCGTCTCACGAAACAAATCAACAAAATATCATTCTAATCCGCCCGAGGCGGATTAGAATTTCCCCCCGCCCTTTGGGCGGGGGGCATTAGGGGGATTGACGGGGCTATTTAATTGATTATAATATTATACTAATCAATTAATAGCACCCAGTTAGATAAAAAATATATCTAACGGGGTAAATAAAAATATGATTCAAAAAGTATTGAAAGTTGGTTCGTCTGCCGCCGTCACTATTCCTAAAAAGTCCCTCAAAGAGCTCGGTATCAAAATCGGAGATTCTATTTCCATTTCCGTAGATAAAAATAAAAGAAGCGTAACTATTGAGCCGTCATTCGCGGCTGACAAAGAGCTTTTAAGTTGGACTAAAAGTTTTGTAGAGAAGTATCGTCCGGCGCTTGAAGCACTCTCCCGAAAATAAACTATGCGCTATTTGTACGCAGAGGATATTTTGGTTTTGCATTCCATTGTCGTGGATGAAACCAGCGGCTCTCACGGTGTCCGTGATTTAGAGTTGTTAAAATCAATAGTTCATAAACCACAATCGCGATTTGGCGGCAAAGATTTGTATGACGGAATTTTTAAAAAAGCGGCAGTAATCCTTGAGTCAATTGCCAACTATCATGTTTTTGTTGATGGAAACAAGCGCACCTCTTTCGCTTGCGCCGCCAGATTTTTGTATATTAATGGCTACGAAATAATTGCCACAAACAAAGATGTTGAGGATACGGTTGTAAAAGTTGCTACCAAGGAGATAGATATAGATATGCTTGAAAAATGGCTCAAGAAAAATAGCTGCAAGCTAAAATAAACATTCTAATCCGCCTCGGGCGGATTAGAATGACAAAAGTGAAAATTATGGAAAATAAGCCAGAAGAATCGAAAAGCGCAGGAGGGGTAGTAGTTAATGCAAAAGGAGAGATTTTGGTGGTGAGCCAAAAAGGAAATTCTTGGTCTTTACCAAAAGGAATTATTGAAGATGACGAAGATGCCTTTTCCGCGGCCAAAAGAGAAATTTATGAGGAGTCAGGAATAAACGAGCTAGAATTTGTGCGGGAACTAGGAAGTTATGAAAGATTTAGGATTAGCGCGGATGGGAAAGGGGAAGACATCTCCGTTTTGAAAACTATTACACTGTATCTTTTTCGTACAATTCAAGTTGATTTAAAACCAATTGATAAAGATAATCCAGAAGCGAGATGGATTCACAAAAACGAAGTTGCAAATTTGTTAACCCATCCCAAAGACAAAGAGTTTTTCTTAAGTATTAAAGATGAAATATGAAAAAGATAGACGTAAAAGTAGCGGATAAGGTAATTGAACTAGGCAAACTTGCTTTGCAATTTGCGCGCGTAAATAGGATTACCCTATATGAAGACGGCAAAACACCTGAATCAGATACAGATCATACTGTAATGCTCTCTCTTATTGCTTGCGCCGTGGCTTCGGAATATAAAAAAGGACTCAATCTTGGATTGGTAGCTCAGTTCGCTTTGGTTCATGATTTGGTCGAAGTTTATGCGGGGGACACTCCGCATCTTCACGGCAAGGCAATAGACAAAAGTTTTTTGGATAAAGAAAAGCGTGAAGCAAAAGCGCTAAAGAGGATAGAAAAAGAATTTGGAAAAGTTTTTCCCTGGATTCATAAGACAATAAAAAAATATGAAAAATTTGATACACAGGAAGCTCGTTTCGTAAAGGTTTTAGATAAAGGTATGCCCAAAATAACCCACTCTCTTAACAAAATGAAAGTGTTAAGGAAGCATGGTTATAACAAAAAAGTTTCAAAAGAAGCATTTAAGAATCAGATAGACAATATTGTCGCTACATACGGCAAAGATCAAAAAGAGGCCTTAGAAATTCTTAAACTCTTAGCAAAAAAAGCCCTCCTTTCTTATTGAGAATTAATAAGAGGTGTGGCAAACTAAGCAAAATGCAATCGCAAAATAAAGAAGATTTTATGGTGATTGGGGTAACGGGCGAGCCGTCGTCCGGCAAGGATACGTTTGCCAAATATATTGAAGAGAAAGGTTTTAGGCACATATCTTCCGGTGATTACTTGCGGTCGCAGGCAGAAAAATTGGGGATTCCTCTTGATCGCGGGTCTATACAGCGTTTTGCCATAAATAAGAGAAAAGAAAAGGGCCCCCAATACCCCACAGATGAATTTATAGATGAGATAAAAGAAAATACCGTTGTTTCCGGTTTTCGCAATATGTCCGAATCAAATTTGATTAAAAGCAGGTTTAAGGAAAATTATATACTTGTTGGCATTACGGCTTTGCCGGAAACTAGATTTGAGAGAATGAAAAAACGCGGACGTATCGGCGATAATATTACTTTTGGAAGATTTTTGGAAGAGCAAGAAATAGACAGAAGTATCAAGGGAGAGGGAGTGCAAGAAACCGATAAAGTTATAGAAAATGCCGACTACAAAATAGACAACAGTGGCTCCGAAGAAGAATTTAAGATTAAAGTTGACGAATGGTTTGAAAATAATGTCATCATATTAGAGTGAGGTAACTCTATATTATTATGGAAACAAATTTTCAATACGCATATATTTGGGGGACCATGAGCCTGCTTTTACCGTGGTTTTTTTATTTTTTAAAAGGAGGGATTTAAGGAAACAAATGATGATTATGAGTGTTTTTTTGGGAATTGTTGGTAGCTATACGCTTTATTTTTGGTGGAGTATTGATTGGTGGCACCCACAAAACATAACCGGTACTATTTTTGGTATTGAAGATTTCATAACGGGCTTTGCAAGTGGGGGAATAATGTCAGTATTCTATGAGGTTGTATTTCAGAAAAAATATTGTACAAGAATAAATGATCAGACGACACACAGACCTAGAACCAGAACAATTTTGTTTTTATTATTTTTTATAACAGCGACATTGATCTGGGGGTTCAGGGTACATTCTTTTTGGGCCAGCGTGATTTCAATGGCCCTTATTTCATCCGTTATTATTTACTTTAGGAAAGATTTAGTTGCCCATGCACTTTTAACTGGGGTGGGGATGGTTGTTGCCTCTCTGTTTTTTTATTACCCGATAATTGTTTTATATCCTGAATGGGTAAGTGTAACGTATGATCAAAGTTTAAGTGGCATAAAGTTATCCGGTATTCCCGTTGAGGAGTTAGTATTTTGGTTTTTATCTGGTGTTTTGTGGGGTCCGTTATATAAATATTGGAAGAATGAACAGGTTTGTGATCCAGAAACAGTGACACAGGGACGCACGAGGTTGATAAAGTTATAGAGGAAGCAGTATTCAAAATAGACAACAGTGGCTCCGAAGAAGAATTTAAGATTAAAGTTGACGAATGGTTTGAAAATACGATTGGAAAGAATTATTTGTAGATAAGGAAACTAATAATATGCCACGATTGGTAACGAGCTCTTTTTTGAGGCATTATTAGTATACACATGGCGGAAGTAAGAAAAATAAAAAACTTTGATGACTTGGCGCGAAATGATTTGCGTCGGGATGCTCTCTCCATTGCCGAAGCGGGGCTAGAGGCCATTGATACCAAAAAAGCCATTGCTTGTGCTGTTCGTATCAGTAATCAAGGAATTTCTATCTTGGACCAGCGTTTTGAATTAAATAAAAAAGGACGCTTTTTTGTAGTCGGGGTCGGCAAGTGTTCCTTGGACGCGGCGGAAGCGCTGGAAAATTTGCTCGGGGACTCTATATATAAGGGAATGGTGATTGATATTAGATGTAATCCGGAATTAAAACGGATAAAGTCATGCGAAGGAGACCACCCGTTTCCCAGTCAAAGAAATGTTGATTTGACTAGCGAAATGATAGAAATTTTAAAAGAAGTTACCAAGGACGACCTTGTTATAGCGATTATTTCCGGCGGCGGCTCCACTCTTTTGTGTAATCCGGTTAATTTTACCTGCGTTGACGAATCAAATATCGTCCAGTGTCTTTTCAGGGGCGGGGCGACCATTCAAGAAATTAATATTGTGCGCAAACATCTGTCTTTAGCCCGCGGCGGAAATCTGGCCAAAGCGTGCTACCCTTCGCAAGTTGTGGCCTTGGTTTTTTCCGATGTGGTGGGAAATGATTTGCACGCAATTGCTTCGGGACCGCTTCTCAAAGACGATTCTTCGGTTGAGGAGGCGCGGGAGATATTGCAGAAATATTTTGCCGATAAGCGCTGTTCTTTCAATCTGGACAATTTAATGGAAACGCCGAAGGAAGATAAATATTTTGAGAAGGTTCATCACGTAATGATGGTCTCAAACGATATAGGCCTTTTTGCCATGAAAAGGGAGGCGGAAAAGCTTGGGCTTAACGCGCGCATTTGCACGAGTTGTTTAGTTGGGGAGGCCTCGGTTAAAGGAAGAGACATAGCAAAAGAATTGCATCACGCGCAAAAGAAAAGTGTTTTGCTTTATGGAGGGGAAACAATAGTGCGCATGCGGGGGAGCGGCAAAGGCGGACGTAATCAAGAAATTGTGCTCAGCGCTTTGCAAAATCTTAAAGAGGATGAATGCCTTATTTCCATGGCGAGTGACGGCAGGGATAACACCGAAGTCGCCGGCGCCATTTGTGATACAATAAGCGTGGGAACAGCAAAAATAAAAAAACTTTCGCCGAAAAAATATTTAGATAACAACGACTCTTTTCCTTTTTTTGCTGAACTCAACGACCATATTATTACCGGACCAACGGGCTCGAATGTTGCCGACTTCATCATTGCTTTAAGGCGTTAAATTATTATTTTTTTAATATCATTAATAATCTATTCTAGTGTTTTGCAAAACACTAGAATAGATTTACGGGGGCTAGAGTATTATGGAAAAACTGCATAAGGTCAGATACATATTGCACTCTTTGGTTTCAAAGATGTGAGAATTTTC
>CAYHJR010000029.1:0-10230 GCA_964357075.1 uncultured Candidatus Saccharibacteria bacterium | reverse complement strand
AAAATTGTAACGGAGATTTTGAGGAAGACAGACTGCTGAAAAAGGCATTAGACCTAAAATTAACTCAACACTATTTTTTAATTTTCTAATGGGGTTGCCTAGGTAATTAGAAAATGAAAACCACCGACAGATGTGATGGTCTTCGGTGGTTATGGGTGTCGCCAACTAGACGACGGGGAGTTTGGTGAGGTAGGTCAGGAAGCGACCAAAGTCTTCGGTCGTTATCCAAACTTTACCCTTCCCATCTCGCCAAACCCAAGGGTGAACTCGATTGATTCCCTTGGTGCGGTAGAAAATCTGCCCTTTGTAAGGTGGGTAGATCCCTGGGTGCGTTGGGATGATCACCTTGCCTGTCTTTTCGACAAGGAACGTTTCTCCGCTCATGTCTGTGCGTGTGGAATCACAATAAAGGATTCCGAGTGAGTTCAAACCGTCCTTGTCTTTGGTGAGAACCCAATGGGCATTTCCGTTGTTCCAGAAGTGGCCCAAGAGAAGTTGATGCACGGTGTTGAGGGGGTCGTAGACCACTGCAAAAATCTGATGCATAAATCCTCCTGGTGAGTTGTATCAAGGGGAGTTTTCTGAAAAGAAATGTATCATATATTTATATAAAAGTCAAGGGATACCGTTATATCTAGCCACGAAATGCTCTAAATGATACAATCCCGAAGCTATGCATAAAGACGGCAAAGAATATCTAACAAAGGAAAAGCACGAAGCTCTTTCAAAAGAGCTTGATAATTTAAGAACCAAGGGCCGAAAAGAAATCGCGGAAGCTCTTGAATATGCCAAGTCCTTGGGCGACCTTTCGGAAAATGCCGAGTATCAAGAAGCCAGAGCGACGCAAGCGGAAATTGAAGAGCGTATTGCCAAATTGGAATCCATTTTGAAGGAAGCGGTTATTGTCAAAGCCCACAAGAGCGACGTGGTGGAAATTGGCGTTACCGTGACCGTGCAAAAAGAATCCGGCGAAAAAACCAAATATCAAATTGTCGGTTCCGAAGAATCAAACACTAAAGAGGGAAAAATCTCCAATCGTTCGCCAATTGGCGAAGCCATAATGGGCAAAAAGGAAGGGGATAGTTTTACCTTCAAAACTCCGAAAGGGGAAGTCAAATACAAGATAGTGGATATAGCGTAGTTTTTAGTTTCTGTTTCTCTAGAAACTGCTACAATTACAAAGCAATAATATGCTGTGGCCCGATTCAATTTCCGGCAGTATAGCCGAAACATATAGAGAAAAAATAAAAAAAGGGGAGCCAATTATCATACGCGATGAGAAGACGGCTTCTGGCCGCGTTCATATTGGCTCTATGAGAGGGGCGGCAATACACGGCATAATACACGAAATACTGTCCAAAAATGGCGTCAGCACCGAATTTCTTTGGGAAATAAACGATTTTGATCCAATGGATGGCTTACCGGTGTATATTGATCAAAGCATTTTCGAACAACATCTTGGGAAACCGCTTTACACAATTCCATCTCCCGACGGCAAGGCCAAAAATTTCGCTGAATTTTATGCCGATGAATTCAAGGGGGTTATTGAGGGCGTTGGTTTTAAGCCGAAATTCTATCGTGGGAGCGAGCTCTATCTTTCCGGCAAAATGAATGCAGTTATTAAGATAGCCCTTGAAAAAGCGGGTGTGATTAGAAAAATATATAAGGAAGTTTCCGGTTCTATCAGGGAAGATGATTGGCTTCCTTTAAATGTTATATGTGAAAATTGCGGAAAAATTAGCACCACGAAAGCGTCAAATTTTGACGGGGAAAAAGTTTCTTATGTCTGCAGCGATTTGGAGTGGACCAAGGGCTGTGGTCACAAAGGCACAGTGTCTCCTTTTAATGGCAGGGCCAAACTTCCCTGGAAAGTAGAATGGCCGGCGAAGTGGAAAGTTGTTGGTGTTACAGTTGAGGGAGCGGGCAAGGATCACTCCACAAGAGGCGGGTCGCGAGATTTGGCGAAAAGAATTTCAAAAGAAGTTTTTGAGTTTGAGCCGCCATATGACATACCCTATGAATTCTTTTTGGTTGGCGGAAGAAAAATGTCTTCCTCCAAGGGAATGGGGTCTTCTGCCAAAGAAATATATGATTTATTACCGCCGCACATTTTTCGCCTTGCACTGCTCCAGAAAAATATAAATCAGGCGATTAATTTTGATCCGGCGGGGGACACCATTAGTGTTCTTTTTGATAATTATGATCGCCTGGCAGAAAAATATTTTAATGGAGAGAAAGATGATGAGGCCAGATTATTTGAGCTGATTCACAAAGAAGGACAAAAAGTACAAAAGCGTTTCTTGCCGAGATTTTCACAAATTGCCTTTATGTGCCAAATGCCGCATCTTGTTCTTGTTGATGAGGTTTCTAAACTTAAGGGTGCCGCTTTGACCGCGGAAGATAAAGAAGAAGTTGAACTTAGAGAAAAATATGCCCATTTCTGGCTTTCAACTTACGCGACAGATGATTTTAAGTTTGAATTACAGATTAATTCTGTGCCGGAAAAAGTTAATGAGCTTACTTTAATTCAGAGGAAAGCAATTTCAGCAATTCTTGATTATATAAAAGAAAAAGAAAAAATAGATGGACAAGAAATGCATACCTTCCTTCATGGCTTAAAGGAAGGACTCTCCATTGATGCAAAGGATTTATTTTCAGCGATTTACGTGTCTATTCTTGGTAAAAGTAGCGGTCCAAAGGCGGGATGGTTTTTAAGTGTTCTGGACAGAGATTTTCTTGTTAAACGGTTTACGGAGATTATTTAATAGTTATGGATCCCGTAGTAGAAAATGGCATTAGAAGTATTTAGTAATTTCAAAAAATGAAAAGGTTTATTAGTAAAAAATTAATACAAAACTGGTTGTTCTGCTTCTAGAAGAAGCGATGCCATTTTTCACTACAGGATGGACATACTCTCTCATGGGTTATATGGTTCAATCGCGTTCGGCAGAAAGAATCGTCGCAGTTTTTGGCTAGCGTTCTTTTTTGGTATAGCGCCGGACTTCTTTTCATTTGGGTTATTTTTTTATTCAGCGTCTTTTCGAATGGGAAAGCGGGGGAGTAATACAAAATGGTCCGCCTGACCCATCAACCATCCCTTCTTATGTTAATTCTTTTTATAACGTCACGCACAGTTTGATAATTGTTGCGTTTGTCTTCGCGACAGTTTGGTTTTTGAGAAAACGTCCATTCTTGGAAATGCTTGCCTGGCCACTACACATTTTGGTCGACATACCGACTCACTCGACGCGCTTTTTTCCAACCCCCTTTCTTTGGCCGGTATCTACATTTGAAATCAACGGCATGAGCTGGGGCAACCCCTGGATATTTATCCCTAACGTGACTTTACTCCTGGCGCTTTATGTGTGGTATTTTTTGATTCGTCCGCGCCTAAAAAGAGAGGAGAAAATTTCAAAAAACATATCAAAAAACGTGTAAGATAAAAGGTTTTCTTGGGAATTGAACCCGCCCCGTGAGATAGGCGAAGCCGCCATCTCATGGGGCGGGAATTTGTTTTGTGAAACGGATATCCACAGCCCACAGTTAGGAGTAGTGGGAAATAGTGGGATAAAATAGCTTCGAAGTGGGAAGAAGTGGGAAGCCTTGTGAAACGCTAATGTTTCGACAAGGCAATTATTCGTATGTTGATTGGAGAATACACGCATACGCTCGATGCGAAAAATCGCATCTCGCTACCAGCCAAGTTCCGCAAGGAACTTGGTCCCAAGGTAGTGGTCACAAACGGACTTGATAATTGTCTGTTTATTTTCTCCATTAAAGAATGGTCTGCCTTTTCGGGAGAACTGGGAAAACTTTCTCTGGTTCAGGGAGACAAAAGAAAATTCACAAGATTTATGTTGGGCGGCGCATCGGAAGTTGAAGTGGACGCAATCGGCCGAATTCTAATTCCGGAATATCTCCAAGATTTCGCTAAATTAAAAAATAAAGTTGTACTCGCCGGCGTGCATAGCCGCGTTGAGGTCTGGGGAGAGAAACAATGGGATGAATACAAAAAAGGAGTTGGAAAAGACATTGATGTCTTGGCGGAGAAATTGGGAGAAGCGGGAGCCCTGGGTTAGTTTCTAGTTGTTAGCTAACAGCTGTCAGCTTTAAAAAATGAAATCAGAATCCGGAGACAAAAAAGCTGGAAACTGGAAACTGGAAGTTGGAAGCTCCGCAAGTGTTCATAAGAGTGTTCTTTTAAAAGAAGTGGTTTCAATTCTAAACACCCCTAAAGGCGGAGTTTATTTTGACGGCACCATAAACGGCGGAGGACACGCTAAAGCGATAGCTCAAAATTTAGGCGGCAACATTACCGTAATCGGGTTTGACCAAGACAAAAGCGCTTTAATTCGCGTCAAAGAAAATCTGGAAACTGAAGCGAAAAAACTTGTTCTTGAAAATGGCAATTTTCGGAATTGCCGAAAAATTATTTCCAAGTACGGCTTTTCCAAGAAAGTTAATTCCATACTGCTCGACCTGGGATTTAGTTCGAATCAATTGGAAAATTCGGGGCGCGGATTTTCTTTCCAAAAAGACGAACCATTGCTGATGACAATGAAACAAAATGTTTCCAAGTTCGACTTAACGGCTCGTGAAATAGTGAATAATTGGGATGAAGAAAACATTGTGGCAATAATAAAGGGTTATGGCGAGGAAAAATACGGAAAGAGAATCGCCAGAGCGATTGTGGAGCAAAGAGAAAAGAAAGCGATTAAAAGCACAAAAGAACTCTCCGAAATAATCATCTCCTGTTACCCAGTCAAAGAGCGTTACAAAAAGATTCATCCGGCGACAAAAACTTTTCAAGCTTTGCGTATTGCGGTCAATGATGAATTAGAATCGCTCAAAGAAGGATTAATAGGTGCGTGGAATTTGTTGGCGCCAAAAGGAAGAATAGCTGTCATCTCGTTTCATTCTTTGGAAGACAGAATAGTTAAAAGATTTTTCAAAGAAAAAGTGAAAGAAGGGCAGGGAATTCTGCTTTGTAAAAAACCGATAATCGCCGGCGAAACGGAAATTAAAGAAAACCCGAGGGCGCGCAGCGCCAAATTAAGAGCCATAGAAAAAATAAATGATTAAGGTAAAAGTAATCAAAAGGGAATATTTGTACAGTTTTTATATATTAAGCGCCGCTCTTTGCGCTATGTTCGTTTCTTACGCTTATCTTTTGAATAAAACGATTGCGGACGTGGTTTATGTTGAAATCGGTCAGAAAAAACAACTTGAATTAAGTTCCAAGCTGGCCATCTTGGAGAACGTCTATTTGCGGGAAAGCTCCTCTCTAACCCTCGAAAAGGCCTATTCTCGCGGTTTTGTTAACGATAATAAACCCCATTATCTATCGCTTAAAAGTTTTCCCCAGGCGCTTTCTCTGGCAGGGCAAGACAGTGGTCAATAGAATGGGATGAGAGATATTATCTCTTTTCGCATAAAGGTTTTGTCCTTCCTGATCGTCTTCGGGGGGCTTATTTTGATTTCCAAGCTCTATTTGGTGCAAATAGTTTACAGCGACACCTTTAAGCAAAAAGCCGATAGGCAGTATGTTTATAGGGGAGATAAAACCTTTAATCGTGGCACCATTTATTTGACGCAAAAAGACGGCACTTTGGTTGGCGCCGCCACTTTAAAAAATGGTTTCATTTTGGCCATAAATCCGAAGCTCCTGAATGAAACTCCGGAATCAGGGGAATTTGCCTATCAGAAAATAAATGAACTCTACCCGATTGATAAGGAAATTTTCCTGGAAAAGGCGGCTAAGTCAAATGACCCTTATGAAGAAATTGCGAGAAGGGTGCCGGAAGATATCGGAGAAAAGATAATGGGGCTTAAAATTTCCGGCGTTATTTTGGAAAAAGAACGCTGGAGATATTATCCCGGAGAGAGTTTGGCGTCCCATACTTTGGGTTTTGTCGGCTTTAAGGGAGACCAATTGACTGGCCGATACGGCGTGGAGCGATATTACAACGATATTCTGATGCGCGATGAAAAGGCGGCTTACGCCAATTTTTTCGCCCAAATATTTTCCAATATAAAAATCTCAATCAAAGAGGGGGAGTATCAGGGCGAAGGAGATTTGGTGCTCTCAATTGAGCCCTCGGTTCAGCAGCATTTGGAGGACTCACTTTTGAAAGTGAAGAACGAATACAGCGCCGATAGCGCCGGTGGAATTATTATGAATCCGCAAAACGGGGAAATATACGCGCTCGGAGTTGTGCCGGATTTTAATCCGAATATTTACAACGAAGAAAAGGACGCCGGAATTTTCACCAATCCTTTGATTGAAAATGTTTATGAAATGGGTTCAATCATTAAACCGCTGACGGTCGCGGCCGGACTGGACCAGGGTGTTATTACCGCCCAAACGACTTATAACGACAAGGGGTCTCTCACTTTGGATGGCAGAACTTTTTACAATTATGACGGTAAAGCGCGCGGAGTGGTGCCGATGCAGGAAGTTTTGAGCCAGTCCCTAAACACCGGCGTTGCCTTTATTGTCTCGCGCTTGGGGAACGCGCGCTTTGCCGAGTATTTAAGAAAATACGGATTCGGCGAAGAGACGGGGATTGATTTGCCGGGCGAATTGCCCGGTCTTGTCAAAAACTTGGAAAGCACGCGCGACATTGAGTATGCCACCGCTTCTTTCGGTCAAGGCATAGCTTTAACCACGATTGGAACGGTGCGGGCTCTGGCATCTTTGGGGAACGGCGGGCTTTTAGTCACGCCTCATGTTGTTAAAGAAGTGCGATACAAAGTTGGTATAAACAAAATGACTTCGAGCGATACGGATAAAAGAGTATTAAAACCGGAAACTTCGGAGGAGATTAGCCGTATGCTGGTTGAGGTGGTAGATAAGGCGCTTTTGGGCGGAAAAATTAAAATGGAGCACTACACTATAGCCGCCAAAACCGGCACGGCTCAAATTTCCAAAGGGGCGGGGGGCGGGTATTATGATGACAGATTTTTGCATTCGTTTTTTGGTTATTTTCCGGCCTATAAACCGCAATTTATCGTTTTCTTTTATATGTATTATCCGAAGAATGTACGTTTTGCATCGGAAACATTGACTGTGCCGTTTTCCGAAACTGCCAAGTTTTTGATTAATTATTATCAAATTCCGCCGGACCGCTAAAATTTTGCAACAAAATTTTAGTGAGAATTACGAATTACGAGTTATGATTTTTATACGATGCATCGTATAAATCTCTTCTCTAATTCGCGCGAATTAGAGAAGAGATTTAAACAAGTATAAAAAATGCTAAGATAATCAAATGAAATCTTTTTTGAGGGGAGCGGTGGTTGCCATTTTGACTCTGGAGGCCAGACTACTTGTGTGGCGCTTTGTGCCGTACGTTGTAATGATTACAGGAAGTGTTGGGAAGACGTCCACCAAGGACGCGATTTATGTAGCCCTAAAAGCATTTTTGCCAAGTGTTAGAAAAAGTCAAAAGAGCCAAAATAGTGACATTGGCGTTCCGCTCACCATTCTCAATTTGAATAACGCTTGGAGTAATCCGCTACACTGGCTTTGGAATATTATTTCCGGATTTTTGAAAATGGTTTTTGCCGTCAGTTTTCCGAAATACTTAGTACTTGAAGTCGGTCCGGACAAACCCGGGGACATGGGAAATTTATTGAATTGGATAAAACCGAATTTGGTTGTCGTAACTCGTTTGCCAGAAATTTCCGTTCACGTGGAGCATTACAAATCGCCGGAAGAAGTTTCTAAAGAAGAGAGTTTGCCGGCTTTGGTATTGACGCGCGAAGGAATTTTGATTTTGAATGATGATGATGAAAAAGTTGTTTCTTTGCGTAAAAATTTTGCCGGCAAAGTTTTGACTTACGGGCTGACTCCGCGCGCCGACATCAACGCCTTGAGCGAAGAAATAATTTATGGAGTGGTTGACGGAAGACGCGTTCCGACCGGAATGCGTTTTTTTGTCAATTACGGAAATAATAAAGTGCAGTTTGAAATTTTGGGCGCGGTCGGCATCGCTCACATTTACGCGATTTTGGGGGGAATAGCTACGGCAGTTTCCTTGGGTGGAAAATTGGAAAATTTAGTCAAGGCCTTCAATGATTATGAAATTCCGCGCGGACGAATGTGCATTATTCCCGGAATTAAAGGCGTCACAATTGTTGACGATAGTTACAATTCTTCGCCGGTCGCGGCGGAAATCGCGCTCCAAACGCTAAAGAGAATAGAGGGGAAAAGGAAAATTGCCGCCTTGGGGGACATGAGAGAGTTGGGGAGTTACGCCAAAGAAGAACATCAGAAGTTGGGCAAATTGGTAGCGGACACAGCTGATGTTTTAATTACGGTTGGCCCGCTTTCAAAATATACCGTGGAGGGTGCTTTGAATAATGGGCTCGATGAAAAAAATATTTATCAATTTGACGATTCACAAAAGGCCGGAAAATTCTTGGAAACAATTTTGAGGGAAGGGGATATTGTTTTGGCTAAGGGTTCGCAAAATACCATTTTTATGGAACGTTTGGTCAGGGAAGTAATGTTGCATCCCGAGATGGCGGAAAAACTTTTGGTGAGGCAGGAGGAGGAGTGGCAGAGAAAATAATTTTAATGTAAGTTATACAGTTATTGGCCCTATCGTCTATCGGTTAGGACACATCCTTCTCAAGGATGGAAGCGGAGTTCGACTCTCCGTAGGGTCACAGATGTCAAAAAAAGTACATACGAACAAGGAAGAGATTCTCCATGCATTTAGACTTAAGATACTACAAGCCTTTCGTGTAAAACAAACTAGAGACTACTTTGATTCAAAAAGAAAGGATATAGGGCTAAAAAGCGAAGAGGAATATTCGTCTTTGAGAATTACTTATTCTTGTATTGACTTCACTCATTCAATGCTGTTTGCAAGATTATTTGATGATGATGCGAGTAGTTTTTCTATTAAAAATATTGTTAAAGCTTTGGACGAAAAAAAGAAAATAAATTGGGAATCTTATTTCTTAAAAAACAGCAACGCAATTAAAGCGCTGGCAATCTGGCGTGGGAATGTTTTTGCCCATGATAACTTTGATGTAACTATCTCTTCAAGAAATTTTACTTCTGATGATATATTTACGCACCATTTTTTAGATTATTATTTTAAAGACTTAATGGATATGTTAATAGCCATATACACCAATTGTGAGCATTTATATGGCCAAAGAAAAACCATAGACGAATTGTTGAATGAACTATCACTTGAAATAGAAGAAAGAAGGGTACGGTATCAAAAATCCTTGGAAAACAGCTTAATTTGATTGAATATCTGGTTCCAATCTCGTATAATTAGGGTCACAAATATATATTTGCTAAAATACAAAAATTGCTTTACAGTTAAATTTGATTAAGAGCAACGGAGGAAACGTATGGACATAGCATGGTGGGGACAATGGATTATTGGAGTTGCTTTCGTCTTGTTGTTTGAGACGGTGGTGATGATGACCGCGTTTGTCGGCGTGCCAGTGCTTTTGCACCGCCTTGGGCGTGCCATAATCGCCTTTGTTCGGGATGCGCCTGCGAGGTAGCAGGCGCTTTTCATTTATAAATTATGTCACATTCCTTATACCCCTTATTCGCACGAATAAGGGGTATAAGGAATTATACGATGCATCGTATAGATATGAGTTTTAAGAAAAAATTAAATTAAAATAAAAATAAAAAAAGCGCGGGGGTCGTGTTGACCTCACCGCGCCGTTTACCGACTCTCAGTCGATTGGACACGAAAGTTCGTGTCCCTGTTCGAGATGACGCACCATGTCCTTGGCGAATGACTCTCTTTCCAAGTCGCGCAACATCTCTTTCTTGATGTTGAGTGGTTTGCCGAGTTTGCTTTCCTCGGGATCCACGAATGGTTTCGCTTTACGCTTTTCTATTTTTTCTTGCGCTCGTCGAACTTTGTTGGGGAACCCACGCTCAATGAGCGGGCGGATTCGGCGCCATTTGCATCGCATTCCTTCGCCGGCATATCCTTCTCGGAGAAGGAGCTGACAGATGATACTGTAATACCCCCTTTCATTGAACGTCGTGATGCCACGCTCAACGAATATCCGGATGACCTCTTCGGCCACCTGTTTTTCTTGTTTTGTGGTAGCCATTTGGCCTCCCTAGGTTGGTAATGTACTGCCTCACTTTCAATTATATCAAAAAATGGTTATTTGTCAATGTCATGTATGCGTCCACCACATTTGGCACTTCTCGGCTTCTAATTCCCTCATCATAGC
>CAYHJR010000028.1:0-10240 GCA_964357075.1 uncultured Candidatus Saccharibacteria bacterium | reverse complement strand
CCGATTGAAGTATTATTTGAGCGTACAGGTGTTGCAATTACTTATTGAATTCAGCGGTTACTAGCTAAAACAACGCCCAAGCTCATGTTAAACTGACAATTACTTGTCCTGTTAGAAATCTGTAAACGTCATGTCTTGCAAACCATTAATAAACGAGGTCTGTATGCAATTTCAAGCTTTTTATGAGCTAAGTAACGAAAATGCGCCTAAGCGCATTTTCTATTTCTAATGGGATGAAAATAGTTCTAGCTTCCCCGCTTTACCCGCCAGACATTGGGGAGCCCGCCCCTTATGTTAAAGAATTGGCAAAGCGCCTCAAAGACAAATACTCCGTCACAATAGTCGCGTACGGGCATTTGCCCGAAAAAATATCAGGAGTAAAAATTATATCAATAAACAAACATTATCCGCTTCCTTTGCGTCTTATTTTCTACACATTCGCACTCTTGGGGGCTTCTTTAAGAGCGGATGTAATTTACGCTCAAAACGGCGCTTCCGTTGAACTGCCTTTGGGCATTGTTTCAATTTTGACCCACAAACCGATAATGGTGAGAATTGGTGACAAATTGGCCGACAAAAAAGCCGGAAGCGAAAAGCTTTTTGGGCGCGTACGGGAGTTTGCGCAAAAAAGGGCGAAAATTGTCATAAACGACGGCCCCAAGGAACGTCCGGAAATATTGCCTTTGGAAAAGAAACCGGTCGAAGAGATTGCCGCATACGAGGAATCATGGAAAACCCATTTAAATAAATTAAATACGCTATTTGAAAATGCCGGAAACTAACCACAAAAAAGATTGGGATAATTATTGCGAGAAAGAATTCTCTTCCGCAGTACCGCTTCTTGAAAATCTAGGATACATTCTGGAAAACGAACAGCCGCACATTAAGGGCGAGCGTTATTTAATGAATGCTCTAACTTCCAAAAGTGGTAAAAAACTTATTCTGCTTGGAAAACGAAAAAAAGATAATCAGCGCGTGGTCATAAAAATAACCAGCGACAAGGGTGGCGCGGAAGAATTGCGCCACGAAAGGGATTGCCGCGAAACTCTGCAAAAAATAAATTTTGCTTACGAAGTGTTCCATTCTCCAAAAGAACTGCTCTTTAGCGAAATAAGCGGTTACACAATTTCCATACAAGAGTTTATTGACCAAGAAAAACCTTTTTTGAAAAGACCCTTAAAAGAACAATTTTCTCTTGCCCTCAAAGCTTTCAAAGCTCAAGAGAGCGCTCATGCCACGACTTACGAAAACAGGAAAAAAATAGCCGAAAATTTCGGCCTAATTGATTCAATTGGTTATTTGGAAACTTTTGACGAGTTCAGAGAAAATTTAATCAATACCAATAAAGGCAACCTGGAATTACTTTTATTAATAGAAAAAGCCAGAAAAATAATTAGAGATAATCTGGAGACAATAGAACAATACTGCGGATTTTTAACCCACATTGATTTTGTTCCGCATAATATCCGCGTAAAAAACAATACGATTTACCTTCTCGATTATTCCTCTCTGCGCTTTGGTAATAAATACGAGGATTGGGCCAGATTTTTAAATTTCATGGTTTTATACAATAAACCCCTTGAAGAAGCTCTGCTGAAATACATTGCGGATAACAGGACGGAAGAAGAATCGCTTTCCCTTAAAATGATGCGCATTTATCGCCTCTCTGAAATTATTTGGTATTACACCAAGACACTTTCAAAATCAGCCGGCAACCTGCTTATACTCAATCAAAAGAGAGTCGATTTTTGGACAAAGGTTCTGCAATCAATAATTAATGACAAACCATTGGACGAAAAAATAATTGAAGAATATAAGCAATCGAGAGATTCGCTTCGAGACGAAGAAGAAAAGCTCCGCCAAATCGGCCTCCATTAACCTTTGCTCAACTTTATTATTTTTGTTATTGCAGTCTTTTGCAAAACACTAGAATAGATTCGGCGCGTGAAGTGAGCTTGTGGCGAACACTGGGACCCTCATTTCGCTTCATCACCAAGCCGGCTATAGCGAGCTTGCGTACATGATCCGAAGTATTTTCATACCCCATGTTTAACCTCTCGGCGATGTCCTCCACGGACAATTCGGGTTCTCTATGCAAAAGGTCAAGAATTTGAATCCGCCGGTGATTGGCGAATCCTTTGACCGTCCTTTCTATTTTTCGATAATTAGCCGCCATAGTTAATAATTGGCCTTGTGGTTAATTATAATTGTTAATAGTAATAATTATATGCCTCCCGCATTCCTTATACTAGTGTTTTGCAAAACACTAGTATAAGGAATCATAGATTGGTAACATTATATTATTGTATTATTGTACTATTGTATTATTATCGTATTATTGTAAAGTTAGATTAATTTTTTCTTTTAACTTACCCAACAAAGATTCATACTCAAGAACCAAAGGATGTTGCCATGTTTCTTTTAGCATTTTTAACATTTCTTCTTCAAACCAAATCTTTTTCTCCCTGCTTCGTTTAAAATACTCCCAAACCTCCGGTCCTTTTTCCTGATAAGCGATCAGTATGCTTTCAAGATTGTGAATCTTATCGGCTGTGGCAACTGCTTTGGCCCCAATAGGCCCATTTCTGACCGTCTCAATGTATTTCCGTTTCTTTTCTTCCCACGGCAAAGAATCGTCATTGGTGACCGTTTTCACAATTTCGGAAACCTCCGGCCCTAATTCTTTTCGCAATTCTTCGGTTGTAAACTTCGTGTCTTCTACCACATCGTGAACTAGTGCCGCCGCAATCACCTCATCCGGAAAATCATATTTTTGCAGTTTAAACGCCACCATAAAAGGGTGCATTACGTATGGCAAATCGCTTTCCTTGCGTGTTTGCTCTTTGTGAGCCAAAACCGCAATTCTAACCGCTTTTTCAATTAAACTTGGGTTCATATCCGTTAATTATACAATTTTACCGAAAACTTTTTCCCGCATATCTTTGGCTATTATTTCCCAATCATATTTTTCTTCTACCATCTTGCGGGCGTGCGCTGAAATTCTTTTCGCCTTATCTGGGTTAGCTAGAATTTCTTTTACCTTTTTTGCAATTTGCTCCGGGGAATCTGGATCTATTACCCAAGCTGTCGGCTCCTCGTCAGGATTATGCTTTTCGTCAAAGACATAATCTGCCATGCCACCAACTTGCGTTGCAACAAGAGGCAAACGAGATGCTAAGGCGGAAATGAAAGCGTTGCCCAACCCTTCAGAGCGGCTCGGCGCCACAAAAATGTCAGACGCGCGTCTATACAAGGTCACAACACTTCTATCCACTTGCCCTGTAAATATCACTCTATCTTTAACACCAAGTTCTGTGGCAAGCTCTTTCAATTTGTTTTCGTTCGTTCCGCCTCCAACCGCAAGCAATTTTATATTTATAGGAAGTTTTGTAAGTGCGCGGATAATATCGTCAAACGCTTTCTGCTGAACCAATCGAGAAGTATTAACTAAAAAAACATCCCCCGTCTTTTTACCGAGCTTTCTTTTCATTTCTTCTATTTCTTCTCCCGAAACTGCGTCCTTAATATCGCGCGGATTGGCTCCATTATAAATAAGTTCAACTGACCCTTTAAACCCGCGCTTACGCGGCCACTCGGACAGAAAAACAGAAATTGTCTGAATAATTGATGCGGTTCTAAACCCATAATCAAGAATTGGTAAAACTGGCATAATACGAATTCTGCCAAAAACTTTTTCATACGGGTCCCCATCTTGAAGAGTGAGAATATGCGGCACTTTAACCCCAATCCACTTAGTTAATACTGTCGGCAAAAGCATATACGTCATCATCGCCCAAATAGCATTAAATTTTAGATTTTTGTATAGTGAAAGCCCTTTCAAAGCTGCGAGTGGAACAAAAAGAATTTTTGATAAATAAAGTGAACCGATGCCAACCCTGTAAACTAAAACATTTCCTATTTTCTCTTCCCTTGAGGCATTTTTTTCAAAACGAAGCGTTATGAGGTGAAATTCAATATCATTAATTCTGTCGGTAATTTCTTTAATAGCCGCCTCCGCCCCAGAAACATTGTTCGGATAATACGCCAAAGAAAAAATTAGAATTTTTTTCATATCCATTTTTACTTGCCACTTTTGGCGTCCTCTATGTAATCTTCCAAATTATATTTCTGCTTCCAGCCAAGTGCCTCTATTTTTTCCGTATCCAAAACCGAATGAGAACGTGTAGTTTTGGTCGGTGGCAACATTACAATTTCCGTGCCAAGCGACTTAGCGACATCCAATAATGTATGCGATTCCTTGGCACTAATGCTGTATCCTTCCCCGTGCCCTTTTTCGGCCGCTAAAATAATTCCTTCAATTGTGTCATCAACGTGAGTAAAGGTCCTGCTTTGCGTTCCGGGTTCTCTAACTTCGCAAGGTTTACCTTTTTTAAAACAATCAATGAAAGTTGCTATGACCGTGCCGTATCCGCCCACACCCGCTCGCTCGCCCGGACCATAGACATTATAAAAATAAGTAATAACGTGAGACAGGTTATACCATCGTCCATAGTTCAAAACTAATTCCGAGTTAGCCGCTTTCATCCAAGTATATGGCGCTAAATCACGACCTTCTACTCCATCTTCGCGCGCGCCAACTGCTTTAGTCGACGAACCGGCATAAACTAGTTTGCCGCCCTTTTTGCGCCAAAATTCTAAAACGCCGAAAGTGCCCGCCACATTTAAATCCCAAACCAAGTCCGGCTCCTCCAAGCTCTTGGCCACGCGGGAATATTCGCCGAAATGATAAATAATGTCCGGCTTTTCGGAAATGTGCTTCCCAATATCTTTAGTATGTCCTTCCCTATATTCAACCCCTTCCACGTGATTATCCTTTGAGCCGGTAAAATAATTATCTAGTGATATTACTTTGTGCCCATCTTTCGCAAGTCGCTCACAAAGATGCGAGCCGATAAAACCGGCTCCTCCGGTAACCAAAATTGTTTTTTTTGCCTCTGACATTTTATTCATATTACTCTGTAACACCCAAAACGCAACGCCGGTTTCAATGCCTATTTGTTAAATACAACAAGGGCGGATTATATTCCGCCCCTTAAACCCCCTTGGGAGAATCGCGTGGTATAACCACGATGTTCCCGATGACAGCGCCACATCCTCCGCATACAACTGCACCCGAAGGACTAATCCTGAACAGGTCTGCTTCACACCGCATGCAGTAATAGACCTGTCCAAGGTTATGGGCTTCGAGATGTTGCGGGGCTTGAGATACGAGAAAAAATCCGACAACTTCCCCGTTTCTTGTTGCCAATCGTATCTTCGGCGGTGACATAGCGGCGCCTCCCGTTAAATTGTCCTTTTTAAGTAAACACCCGCAAGGATAAATCGGCAAGCTCACTCTTCAACTTCCGTTATCTCATACTCATCCGCTTCGCTTCTGTTTCGTCTAGCATAAATAATACCCGCTGATGATAATCCCAAAAGGGCTAATGTAAGAGTAAGATAAAGCATTTTATTGCCTCCCTTTGTTTCCCCGATTGAAGCCATTAAATTTTTTTCATCAGTTACTTCTCCTTCATTATCGGAAATCGATGTAGACACCTCCTTCTTTGAATACGCCGGCATGTTCCCGGTTTTTTGTACAGGTGAATCAAAAGCCGTTGCGGTCTTATTCTCTGAAACTGTTTTCAGTGAAGTCCTGTTCGGATATAAAATAGAAATTGGCGACTCGCCCGACAGATTGGTCACGACGTTTGGAAAACGAATAATGTTTTTGGCTTTGATAATGGTGCCCGTGGGAAAAACAAAAGTTGAAGTCGCGCTTTGCAAAACAAATTTGGAAATATCTGTGTCCGTGCCCCCATTGTTTGAAACAGCGATATACCCGCCAACACCAAGAATACTTCCAGCAACTTTTAATTTTGCATCAACAACGATAATTGTGGCGCTGTCGCCTTGAGAATACTCTCCATTTGACGCATCCAGCGTAACCGCATAAACTCCGGGGAAATGGTAGGTGTGATTTACGGATTTTCCTTCTTTTGATGAACCGTCGCCAAAATTCCAGAGAAAGCGCGCATTCGTTAACGTTTCTTTTTTAACCCCCAAAGCTGAACCGCTAAATATTGCTTCACTGCCAACAATTATTGTCCTGTCCGGCCCGGCATTGGCGTACACTTGCGGCTCCGTACGCCAAGTTGATGATTGGGTACTTGCTGTTTGGGTTGAAGAGGAATTTCCCGCGCCCGCGTCTTCCGCGGGCGCGGGGGCTGTATCACTACCCCCTTCATTTACTTTTCCCGGGGTTGGAATTCCCGCAACCCATTGACCATTAATCAATTGCAAACTATTACCGTCATTATTTGCCCCCACATCAGAAGAGAAAGAAACGGAATCAATGTCCGAATCATCCTTTCTAATAATCAATGATTCGCCGGTGTTTGAAAGCGAAAATGAACTGTCAAAAAGTGACCCGGAAAATCCCGGATTATCTGACAAAAATTTGCTTGGCGTATCGGCAATAATTGCATAGCCGCCGACTCCAACTTCCTTATTCCCCTGTACAACTTCAAGCTTATGATTAGTTTCATTTTCGCGAAAAAAATATAGAGACAAATCGAGAGGACTGTTTCCAATATTTTCAACCTCTATCCATTCTCCATCGGTGTCGGTCCCCGGCAAATCATACATTATTTCGCTAATGCGAATTTGAGCAAAAGCAAAAGAGGGTATGAATAATAAAAGTGTCCAAATGAAAAAATTACTTTTTTTCATCATCAATACGAAGCATATCGCGCAACTCCTCTTCGGAAATATCTTTTTTACTTTCTTTTTTTACCGTTCTTTCTTCTTTAACTTCATTTTCAAGAGTTTCCTTTTCATCGTCTTCATCAGAATCTTCACTCTCTTGTAGTTTTGCCAAAATTTCGGCCAAGGCCTTCTTATGCGCGGTTGCCTCCGGCTCTTTGTATTCCTTTTTAGAATAATTATCCTGACTATTGGCAAACTTATTTTCTCTTGCCGTATCCGCCTCTTTTTGAGATTTATTGCTTACCTGATGATGATTTCCAGCAATAACACCCGCCAGTGTTTTTCTCAATTCCTCCAGATGCCCCCCGGGCGGCTTGCTTTCGTTTACGCTTTGATTTTGAGAAATTTCCTTCGGTTTTTCATCACCCGCAAAACGTCTTTCGTCTCTCCTTTCATTTCTTTCATTCCTAGGTTCATTTTTGCGCTCCGACCCATAATCATTTTTTGGCTCATATTTTTTTTCTCTTTCCCCACCCTTATCTCCTCTCGGTTTCTTATCCGATTTTATTTCGTGGCTTACTATAAGCTGTTCTGCAATCGCTCCCTCCACCTTGCTTCTTGGAGTGGCAAACTGCTCCCGGGATAATGCCAGTATTTGCCGTTTGAAAGAAATCGGCGGAGTTTGAATCGGTCCCATGGTTTTGGCGGAAAATGGTTGTGAGCCAACCCCATCAATCATTAATTTAAGATATATTTGAGCAAACCCCAAATTAACCAAATCTTCCGCCATAAAAACAGGCGCAAATTCTTTTTCCAACAATTCCGCATCAAAAGCCCCAACTCTGAAGGCAATGGTTGTGCCGACGTTTCCAAATACCGCCGCCGTCACCTCCTCCTCCATCTGCTCCACATATTGGTGCGCTATTATCAGATTTAATTTGAATTTTCTGGCTTCCGATAAAATATCAACAAAACTTTTGTTGGCAAATGATTGGAACTCATCAACATAAAGATAGAAATTTGAAAGTCGCGACAATGCTTTTTGGCTGGCGTCCGCCCGGGACATCGCCGCCAAATATATTTTAGTGACTAGCATGCTGCCCAAAAGATTGGCATTATTTTCGCCGACCAAACCTTTGGAAAGATTGATGATGAGGATTTTTCTCTCATCCATTATTTTTCTAATATCAAAGGAGGAGTGTTCTTGGCCAATAATATTTCTAATTAAAGGATTGCCCGTGAATTGCCCGACTTTGTTTTGAATGGCCGGTGTCGCTTCGGCCGCAAATCTCTCCGTATATTTGGCGAATTCATCAATCCAAAAAGATTTAACGGTCGGGTCGGTTATATGCTCCACTACTTTTTTTCTATATTCTTTGTCAGTCAGCATTTTATTGACCCCGAGAAGTGTGGCGCCGGGATATTCCAAAAGGGCGTGCAGAGTGTTTTGCAAAATGTAGGCCATGCGCGCGCTCCAGGCGTCAACCCATATTTTTTCAAAAGCGCTCATAAGTCCCGACACTACCAAGTGGCGCTTGTCGGGCCCGACATCCTCCATCACGTTAAACGCAATCGGATATTCTAAATCAAATGGTGCAAAATAGATAACGTCTTTAACACGATGTTCCGGCACAAAATCAAGCAAGTATTCGGCTGTTTTGCCGTGCGGGTCTATAAAGGCCAGTCCCTCGCCGTTTTGAATATCCTGAATGGCCATGTTTTCAAGCAATGTGGACTTGCCCATCCCTGTTTTTCCAATGACATAAACGTGCCGGCTTCTGTCCTTTGATTTAATACCGAAAGGCACTTGTTTATTCCTGGCGTCAGTATGGGCAAAATAAGTTATTCTATTTTCATCAAAAAGGGCCATGTTTAGCTTTTAGCTTACAGCTTTTAGCTTATAGCGTAAAGATAGGTGAAAAAATGCCTTTGCGTTTACGTACCTCAATTTTTGATTTCTGCTTCCAAAACACTTTCAGTGTATTTATTGCTTGGGCTCCACAGCATCCAACTGGTCAAACCCACATCATATGTTGCTTGAATTTGCGCTTTAACTTCAACTGGTCCATACGTCCCACCATATTTAAAATCCTGCAACCATGGTCTTAATTTTAATTTATTCCACACCGGCTTTGTAAAAAGTTGGGGGGTAGTTGAAGCAATGGGAGTCGAATTAAAAAGATTGATAGTAGTGGTCGTAGAAATGGCGCGCTCCACCGCTTTACCCATAGAATACGCCACCACTTCTCCCGGATATAGATTGGGATTTTTCCAGCCATTAAAATTCGGCGGATAGTGGGACGGATAAACCATTGGCGAAACATAATCAAAATAAGGCAAAGCATTTTCCAAAACTTGCCCAATATTTAAATCATCCGTATTCGTAGTGGTCATGCCAAAAAGGTCAACCGAGGTCTTTACGCCTGTTTCTTTTAACTGTTGCTGCAAGTATTCAAAAAATTCTCTAAGCGCTTCGGCTTTGCTTTTACCTCGACTAAGAGCAAAATCAATGTCTTTCATGTCGCCGTCCGAGGGGAACCTCACGTAATCAAAATTAATTTCGTCAAAGCCGATTTCGTATGACTCCTTGGCAAGTAGAACTGTATAGTCCCAATGCTCGCGCGCGCCGACATCGACAAAAGAAAGCCCCTTATAGTCCTTCCAAATCGTTCCGTCGCTTTTCTTTTTGACAGCCAAATCCGGCCTCGTCTTTGTCATGTAGGGGTCTTGAAAAACAGTGACACGGCCTATGGTGTAAATTCCTTCTTTATGCAGATATTCCAAAAATTCTTTCATGTCAGTGGCTCCGCATTTTGACGCATTCCAAGCCGGCAGAAAAATTTGGCTTTTCGGTTTAAAAGAAAGCGTTCCCGAATAATCCTTAATATCAATCACAATCGCATTGAGCTCTGTCCTGCCAATCAAATCAACCAATTTTTGCCGAAAATCTTTTGTCCCCACAACGCATTGCGTCATATATATCGCTTTTAAGGGCTCCGGTGTTTTAAGGTGTATTACTTTTGGTACTTCCGGAGCAATTTCCGAAATATTCTCTGCCGATGATTCAATGTCATATTTTGTCAGTGAAGAAAAAGAAGCGGGAAAATATCCAATACTAAAAAGGCCACCGGCAACAACTGTGGCCCCAAGCAGAGTGTAGACAAATAATTTTCCGCTGTTATTGAACTTCTTTATTAATCGTCGTTTCATCAGAGGAGGTTGGGCTTATCGAAATATCATTCGCGACGGGGCTGGTAGACGGAATTTTCTTAAAGCGCCTTGAAGAAACGAGTCCCAACGGCTTCTTTTTCATATATCTTTCGCGGTAACTTGTAATCGCCACACCCGCGCCAAGCGCGACATAAATTGGGGTCTTGAATGAATTCGGCACAGAAACAAACGGTAAAAGTGCCACCAAGGCGCCGAGAATAATAAACAAGTTTTTATTCATCCCATTAGAAAGCTACTCGCGCAATTTATAGACGAGTATTGCTTTAAATTAACTTTATTCCGACCATTTTTCATATTTACA
>CAYHJR010000027.1:0-10655 GCA_964357075.1 uncultured Candidatus Saccharibacteria bacterium | reverse complement strand
GGTGCCCTTGGGAACCGACGGGAATTAGTTTGGCGACCCGGTCGCCAACGCCGTAGGGGTAACCTAAGGCGCGGGAAATATCCCTGACCGCTCCGCGCGCCATCATGGTGCCGAAAGTTCCGATTTGCGCGACGTATTCCTCGCCGAATTTCTTTTTGGTGTAATCAATAATTTCATCTCTTCTGTCGTCGGCGTAATCCATGTCAATGTCCGGCGCTCCCGGTCGCTCGGGATTTAGAAAGCGCTCAAAAGGTATTTCGTATTCCAAGGGGTTGATGTTGGTTATGTTGGAGAGATAGGTCACAAGAGAGCCGGAAACAGAACCGCGAATATTGCTTAAGATTCCATGCTGGTGAGCGTATTTCATAAGGTCGGCCACAACCAAAAAGTACGGCGCGAATCCCTTCATTTTTATAATTCCAAGCTCATATTCAATCCGTTTCTCCACCTCTTCGTTTTTTTCCATGTCGCGGAGTTTCAATCCCTCGTAGGTAATGTTGCGTAATTCTTCATCTGGAGTTTTACCGCTTTCAATTTTTAATTTAGGAAAGGTCCATTTTCCAAGCTCCAACTCCAAATTGCAGATGTCGGCGATTTTTCCGCTGTTTAGAATTGCCTCCGGTTCGTCGGAAAAATATTCCTCGGCCTCTTTTTCGCTTATAAAAGAAAAATCGCCGGATTTGTCGGAATCAAATGTGTGGTCGGCGTTAGCTTGTATGGCCCGCACCACTTCGCACGTTTTCTTGTCTTCTTTGTTTATGTAATAAACATCGTGAGTGGCGACAAGCGGCACCCCGTGTTTTTTTGACAGAATTTTTATATTTTCCATCAATTCTTCATGATTTTCTATATCGCTGTGATGCGTCAGTTCCAAATATAAGTTTTCGCCGAAAACTGATTTATACCAACCTAGTTTCTTTTCGGCTTCGGTTTGGTTTGAAATGCGGATTGAAGCGGAAATCTCACTGTTGAAAGACGGCAGAATACAAATAAGTCCGTCTTTATGTTTTTGAATAAGCTCATGGTCAAGGCGTGGGCGATTAAAAAATCCCTCCAGGTTTGAAAGTGTGACTAGTTTTACCAGATTTTGATAGCCCGTATAATCTTTGGCTAATAAAACAAGGCGCGTACGATTGTTGTCCAACGCGTGTTCTTTGTCATGCCTCGTGCGCGCGGCGATATAAAAATCGACGCCGATAATCGGTTTTACGCCATTGTCCTTACATTCCTTATAAAATTCAATGGCGCCGTAGAGGTTGCCGTTGTCGGTCAAAGCCAGCGCCCCCATTTTGTTGTTTTTAGCCGCTTTGACAAGCTCGGGGATTTTGGGGAGCGCTGAAAGCAGGGAGTAGTGGCTGTGCGTGTGAAGATGAATGAATTTCCCCATAATGTTTGAAGTATACTATTGTTAATGTCAGCCGTAAAAAAATCGAAAAATAGGGGTAAAGAACGGCTTGTCGGAATTGACGAGGCAGGGAGAGGCCCTTTGGCTGGACCGGTTGCGGTTGGGGTAATTGCAATCGGAAAGAAGGATTTATTGAAATGGGGGAGAGTAAGAGATTCAAAACAGCTGGGAGAGAAAAAACGAGAAGAAATCTTTGAAAAAATTAAAAATGAGGCAAAAAATAGTAGTTTGCGATTTGCGGTCAGTTTTGGAAGTGTTAAAGAAATTGATGATACAGGTATTACCCGTGCCACGGCCTTAGGCGTGGCACGGGCTTTGCAGAAATTAAAACTAAATCCTAAAAACACAAAAATCCTTTTGGACGGCTCGCTCCGCGCACCCAGCAAATTTAAAAACCAAAAAACGATTATAAAGGGTGATGAAAAAGAAACCATAATTGCGCTGGCCTCGATTGTGGCCAAAGTTTCGCGCGACAGATTAATGGTGCGGTTATCAAAAAAACATTCTAAATATGGTTTTGAAATTCATAAGGGATATGGCACAGAAAAACATATTGCCTTCATAAGAAAGTTTGGATTATCGAAAATTCATCGCAAAAGTTTTTGTAGAAATCTTTTCATCTAAAATTATTTCTCAAACCTTTCGATATATCGAAAGGTGGAAAGAAAATTAAGTAAATCCTTATTCTAATGTTCTCAAGAACATTAGAATAAGGAAAACTTTTTTAGAACACTTTTGTATGACCGAGGCGGTGGAGTTTTCCACAGCCAAAACGCTTGTCTTTGACGGGAGGAATAAAGAGTGATATAGTAATTCTTTCGGCTCCCTTTGGCTGTTTTTCGAAGTTGCCAGAGGGAGCCGAAACAAGTTCTTTTTCGGTTCAGGCGGAGTGGGTTGGAAACCCGCTCCTGTGATAAACCCTGCAACTAAGTAAAGAAGGGGTGCAACTTGCAAGACGAAGTTTGGAAGAAACGGGATCGGCGAGATCCCGCGCTACAAGCAAGGCGCCACATTCTTGAGATAGCGGGTGATGGAGTTGTGAGCCCTGCACTCAAGATGCTCCCGATTGTCCAGTCGGGGGTCGTGTGTCGGACTTGTCGGAATAGCGGAAATGATCGCTGTCCCGTCGGGGAAAGTGTGCCCCTTGGATGTGCGTTTCATTCGCCGTTGCCGAGTGCTGGAGAGATCGTTTGTCGCACTCTTTACGCTACGGCTCCCTGGCCTTTTCCAAGACCTGATATTGTTGCCTGAACAGGAGACAGGCAACAGAAGGGCGTTCCTCGCGAACGCCCTTTAAAATTGGTTTAGTTTTTGTTTTTTTGATTCTTTTGCATTACAAGTTGTAGGTTACGTGTTTTGAACTAATGTTGCATTTTGGCTATTGTTTTGTATACTCGCATCTATGACTGTCAGGATGAGAATAAACCGTTCGGCGACCAAAAAGCGCCGTTCGCACCAGGCGTTAGCCGGGGCGCACCTTTCAAAGTGCGCCGATTGTGGTGCGCTTCATATTCCTCATCGTGTCTGCATGACCTGTGGCAAATACGACGGTCGTGTAGTGCTTAATGTTGTAAAAGTGGCTGAGAAAAAGGCCGCTAAAACAAAGGCCAAAGCAACAGCTGGAGAAGCGAAGTAGAAGTGAAATTCAGCATACTGCATACGGGTTTGATTGTGTTCAGTATATTGAATTTCTAACAAAGTACGATTCCGTACAATGGCAAACAGGCACCTTTCAAGATCAATAGTCCTACAATCACTCTTTGAGTGGGATTTTACTCACCAAGGAGATGAAATGCTTGTTGATATAATTCGCCGCAACGCCGAAGAGTTCGCTCCCGGTATGAGCGATTTTTCGTTTATGAAAAATTTGGGCGAAAGCGTTCTGCAAAAAAGGAAAGAAATTGATAATGTCATAGAAAAGGCGGCGCCGGATTGGCCGCTGGACAAGATTTCAACTGTGGATAGAAATGTTTTGCGCATCGGCCTCTTTGAACTTCTTTTTGCTGATAGAGCGGAAGTGCCGGCTAAAGTAGCGATTAATGAAGCCATTGAACTTGCCAAAACCTACGGCGGAGAAAATTCCGGCAAATTTGTAAATGGGGTATTGGGCGCGGTTTATAAAGAAATTGGGGAACCCGGTAAAGAAGAAGTATCCAAGAGGAAAAAGATTCCGAACGTTCCTTATGAGAAAATGCCAATTCAGAAATTGGGCGGGGCGGTTGTTTATGGGAAACACGATGGCGAAACCTATCTGGCTTTTGTGCACGACATTTTTGGTCATTGGACACTTTCTAAAGGAAAACTGGAAGAAGGTTTTAGCGTTGAAGATGGCACTAAGAAAAAAATAAAAGAAGAAATCGGACTTGATATAGGAATTGAAGAAGAGCTTTCTATGAATGAATATATTGCAAATGATCCGGAACTCGGAAAAATCAGAAAGCAAGTAATGTATTTTTTGGCTAAGTCCCCTTACAAAGAATTAAAATTAGGAGATAGTGGCGGACTTGATGATGCCAAATGGTTTAAGTTGAAAGAAGTGATTGACCTTAATTTATACGAAGATATTTTACCGATAGTAACAAAAGCCGTCAATTTACTTCTTCAAAAGAAATAAATTGAGAAGTAAATTAACGGTTGATTCAAGATTTACGATTTAAGAATTACGAAAAAAGCTGACATCTGGAAACTGAAAGCTAAAAACTAAAAAAATGCAACCTAAATTTGAACAATTTGAAAAACGCGTTGGTGTGACGTTTAATGATAAATCCTTGCTTAAGGAGGCCTTTACCCACCGTTCATACTTGAATGAGAACAGGGGAAGCATCAAGCGCCATAATGAACGATTGGAGTTTTTGGGAGACGCGGTGCTTGAACTTGTAGTTACCAAATTTTTATACGATAAATATCCCGATAGCACGGAAGGAGATTTGACAGCTTATCGCGCGGCGCTTGTTAACGCTGTGACGCTTTCTGAAGTTTCCAAAGAGTTGGGTGTTGAAGATTATTTGCTTTTGTCAAAAGGGGAGGCCAAGGATAAAGGCCGGGCGCGCGACGCTATTTTGGCGAATGCCTTTGAGTCGGTTGTGGGCGCCTTATATTTAGACCAAGGATACGATTCGGCAAAAGATTTTATTGCCAAATATGTTTTTCCGCTTACGGAAAAAATTGTGGCCGAAAAAACTTGGCTTGACAATAAGAGTCATTTCCAGGAGAAAGCCCAAGAACATGTTGGGGTTACCCCGAGCTATAGAACACTTGAGGAAGTTGGACCTGACCATGAAAGATGTTTCAAAGTCGGAGTTTATCTGGGGGAAGAACTTGTAGCGGGTGGCGAAGGCCGAAGTAAGCAAGAGGCGGAACAAGATGCCGCCAAAAGGGGTTTGGAGAAAAAGGGGTGGGTATAAACTAGCTTTTAGGTTTTAGCTTCTAGCTGTTAGCTTTAAGAAAATCATGTACTTGAAAAGTTTGGAAATAAACGGGTTTAAATCTTTTGCTAAGAAAGGCAATCTGGAGTTTAGTGTGCCGATTGTGGGAATTGTTGGACCCAATGGCTCTGGCAAAAGCAATGTGGCGGAAGCGTTCAGGTTTGTTTTGGGCGAGCAATCAATGAAAAGCATGCGCGGAAAGCGCGGGGAAGATTTGATTTGGAATGGTTCCAAAACGGCGCCTAAAATGAATCGTGGCTCGGTAAAGCTAACTTTTGATAATGGGAGGAAAATTTTTAATATTGATTTTGACGAAGTGATATTGGAGCGCGCGGTGCATCGCGATGGGGTGAATGAATATTTTATAAATGGCACCCACGTTCGTTTAAAAGACATTGTGGAGCTTTTATCATCCGCCAACATCGGCGCCTCGGGTCATCACATAATTTCACAAGGCGAAGCGGATAGAATTTTGAACGCCTCAATTAAAGAGCGCCGCGAAATGATAGAAGACGCTTTAGGTCTTAAGATTTATCAATACAAGCGATTGGAAAGCGAGCGCAAATTGGAAAAAACTTCTGAAAATATCAAGCAGGTGGAAGGTTTGCGCAAGGAAATTGCGCCCCATATAAAATTTCTGGAAAAACAAGTCGAGAAAATCAAGAAAGCCGATGATTTGCGGGAAGATTTGATATCCTTGTACAAAAATTATCTAGGTCAGGAAGAGACATATATACACGAAACAAAGAAAAAATTATCGGATGAAAAAGACGCGCCTGAAAAGGAATTGAAGAGGGTGGAAGAGAAAATCCAAGATGCCAAAAGGATAATTGAAAAGACGGAAAAAAATGATGAAGAGACAACGGAGCTTCTGCGAATTGAAAAAGAACTGCAAAGAGCGGAAAAAGAGGAAAACGAAATCAAAAATAATTTAAGTCGCCTGGAAGGGGAACTTGGGGCGGAAGAGAGAATTCTGCTTAAAAGCGAGGGAGAAGCCAAGAGCAATTATATCGCTCAAGTTTCCATCAATGATTTGGATAATTTTTCAAAAGAAATTGAGACAATCGCCGGGGCGGCCATAAATAACGAGAATATACCTTTTTTAAGAGGGGTAATAGAGAGAATCATTGCTTCTTTTCATAAATTCATTCAGGAAAAGAAGCAATCGGGGAGCGATAATAATTCTATTGCTGAAACCAGAAAGCGCATTGAAGAATTGAAAGAAAAAAAACATCAGCTGGCAATTTTGTTGGACAAAGCCGGCGGACTTTCTCGGAAAATAAAAGAAGAGTATGAAATTTTCCGCAAAAAACGCGAAGAAGAAAATGTCCGTGGGCGTGCCGCGGAGCGCGGTTTATTTGATTTAATGCAGAGAAGAAGTGAATTAAATCAAATCATTTTTGCGTTATCTTCAAGGTTTAATGAGCTTCTAAGAGCCGAAGAGGCCTACAAAAGCGAAATTCAAGAAGCCCAAGCGCTTTTAGGTTCGAGAGTTTTACGTTTTGAAAAAGTTGAGGGGACGATTTTGGAGGGGAGAATTATACAAGAAGAAAAAAGGAAAAAGATTGAGCGCCTGAAAATTCGCTTGGAAGAAGCGGGAGCGGCGGGCGGGGAGGATGTCAAAAAAGAATATGAAGAGACGTCCGCCCGCGACCAATTTTTGGAAAAAGAAATCGGGGATTTGGAAAAGTCGGCCGAGACGCTCAAAGGTTTAATCGCCGAATTAACCGAAAAGCTGGAAAATGAATTCAAAATTGGTATTGGTAAAATAAATGATGCTTTTCAGGAGTTTTTTGTGTTGATGTTTGGTGGAGGAAATGCCTCGCTTTCCGTTGTTAAAGAGGAGCGCCGCCGCCGTAAATCCGATTTTGATATTGGAATAGAGGAAAATGAAGAGGAAGAAATGCCGGAAGAAATTGAAAGTGAGGAGGGAATAGATGTTTCAGTTTCGCTTCCGAACAAGCGCGTCAAAGGTTTGGCGATGCTCTCAGGCGGTGAACGCGCCCTAACTTCAATTGCCCTTTTGTTCGCCATTTCCCAAGTCAATCCGCCGCCGTTTATCATACTGGACGAGACGGACGCGGCGCTTGATGAAGCTAACTCTAGAAAATATGGCGATATGGTGGAGGAGCTTTCCAAACACTCGCAACTTATTTTGATAACGCACAATAGAGAAACCATGTCTCGAGCCGGAATTCTTTACGGCGTCACCATGGGTTCCGACGGATATTCAAAGCTTCTTTCAGTCAAATTTGACGAAGCGGTGGCAGTTGCAAAATAATTGACTTTGTCTTTTTTTCATATAAGGTTTGGCACAGAAGCTCTGGACTGGCCACACCTGTGGCTAGCCAAACCTGACGGAGGAAGGTATGCACCCGATGGATTCGAAACTCTCCCTAGCGCTTGATGGCCTCTCTGCTGGACGCGCACTCGAACTTACCATGAAGCTGGCACGTTGGCTTCGTGCCTTGAAGCTTCATGATTTGCTCGACGCCTTTGGCCCGATCATTCTTCTCATTCTCAAGAGTGCCGGGGCCGGACGTCTGTGGGTCGACTACAAGCTCCACGACACCAAGGACACGGTTGGTCTGCGCGTGAAGGCTCTTGTCCGGAACGGGGCAAGCATCATCACTGTTCATGCGTCTGGCGGAGTCCCGATGATGAAGGCCGCTGTCGAAGCCACCATCTCCGAATGCGGGGATTCTCTGGCGGAGATTTATGCCATCACCGTGCTGACCTCGCTCAGTGACGCCGAGGATGACAATGAAATCGGGCGTATCTACGGCAAAGACCGGACTCGTCAGCAGATCGTCCACGAATTTGCGCTCATGGCGAAAGAGGCCGGTGTGCAGACCGTGGTGTGCTCGGCGCAGGAAGTGGGATTTCTTTGGCAATCCCCGGACCTGGCGGGAATGAAGTTCGTGGTGCCCGGTACTCGCTCTGCGGGTGTCGCCCTCGGCCAGCAGAAGCGCTCCGGAACACCGGCACAAGCGGTGGCCGACGGGGCTGACGTGCTTGTTGCCGGTAGTCAGGTGACAAAGGCCGAAGATCCGGTTGTGGCGTTCAAGGTCATGGCCGCTGAAATCGGCATGAAACTCGAGTAGTGTTTGCCGGGACGCATTTCAAGGTGTCCGCTATCGCAAGGTGGCGGCCCTTTTTTATTTTAAAAATTTATATCTCAATCTCTTCTCTAATTCGCGCGAATTAAACAAGAAGCTGACTTCTTTTTTTGGTCAAGGAAAATATTGACACTTTTCTATAAAAGAATAATCTAGAATGCGGAAATGAACAGCAAGAAACGTTTATCCTCGAGTTAATCTAGTGTGGAGGTTTTGTCATGATAGACGGCGCGGAAAGCTTCATTAGGCACGCTTTATCAATCGGGGCGTTTGAGTTTCGGCCTGAAAGTTATCTGCTGAACAGTGGCCGAATTTCCCCGTATTTCTTCAACTCGGCTCGCTTTGATACGGGAGAATCGCTTTATGTACTGTCTAGCCCTTACGCTCAGATTGCGAAATCTCAAAGAGCGGAAGTTGTTTACGGACCAATCTACAAGGGTGCATCCCTTGCAGTTGCCGTGTCGGTTGTCGCGCACACAAAGCACGGCCTCAAAATTGGCTGGGCTTACAATCGCAAAGTGCCCAAGGACCACGCTGAAGGGGGTCTCATTGTCGGGGCATCTCTTTCTGGTCATCGGGTTTTGATTGTTGACGATGTAATGTCAACCGGCAAGAGTTCCGACGAAGCGGTTGATACGATTCGCCTTGAGGGCGGCATCGTCGTGGGATTTGCCATTGCTTTCGACCGAGAGGAGAGGAAGTCGGAAGATGGTGAATTGTCCGCCTTGCAGGAATTTCAGGCGAAGTACCTGATTCCTGTATTCTCAATCGCGACTTTGACGGACCTGATTTCCGTTCTTCAGGCCGACCAGTCGCCTCGCGCTCTTGATATTTTACCGAAGCTCCGTGCTTATCAAGAACAATACGGAGCGAAGTAGACGGAATTCGGCGGCATCTGCCACCGCAATAACTAAGTGGGTCCGCCGAACGCAAGGACGGCGGCCTTTTTTTACTAACGTAAGATTCCTTATATACCTTATTCGCACGAATAAGGTATAAGTAAAAAATTAGCTACTCTACTATTCGCGCGAATAGTAGAGTAGATTGTGTGATGAAATTTTTTATTAAAACTAAACTAGCTGAAAGTCTAGGGTTTTGCGGTCAAGGTCGGCGGCGTTTATTTTGAAACGCACTTTATCACCAAGCTGGTATTTCTTTTTGTTTTTTTCGCCGATGAGACAATATTTCTTCGGCTCTAAACGATAATAATCATCTTTCATATCGCGCAAACGAATAAGCCCCTCACTTTTGGTTTCTTTTTCCTCAATATACATACCCCATTCGGTGACACCGGAAATGACGCCGTCAAAGGTTTGGCCAATTTTATCTTTCATAAATTCAACTTGTTTTAATTTGATGGATTCGCGCTCGGCGTCAGCCGCTTTAATTTCCATTTCCGTAGAATGACTGCCCATTTTTTCGTAAAAGGCAAATTCCTGCGTTCCAATGGTTTTGCCGGCTAAATAATGCTCCAGTAGGCGATGCACCAAAGTGTCCGGATAGCGCCTGATTGGGGAGGTGAAATGAGTGTAATAATCAAAAGCCAAACCATAATGCCCGATATTTTTAATGGAGTAAATGGCTTTAGCCATAGAGCGAATGGCGGCTGTTTTGACAATGCCTTCCTCGGCTTTGCCTTCCAGGCGTTTAAATAAAGCATTCAAGTCGCGCCCCGTGACGTGGCCGTCTTTGAGCGGAAGTTCATGGCCCAAGGCCTTTACGAAAATGGAGAGTTCAGCAATTTTTTCATAATCGGGGACGTCGTGTATGCGATAAAGGAAAAGGGGTCTATCATTTTTATTTTGTGGTTTGTGTATTTTGTTAATATGACGCGCCACTTCGCGATTGGCTAGAAGCATAAATTCTTCAATCAGTTTGTGGGCGTCAAAGCGGACTTTTCTGATAACGCGAAGGGGTTTGCCGTTTTCATCCAAGACGAATTTGACCTCGTCTTGTTCAAAAGAGATGGCGCCTTTTTCAGAGCGTTTGGCGAGCATGATTTTGGCAATTTTGTTCAATGTTTGCAGTTCTTCCTTGTAAAGCTCATTTTTCCCTACAATACTTTCTTGAGCGCTTTCGTAAGTAAATCTGTGGTTGGAATTAATGACAGTTTTACCAAACCAATGTTTGTGAACCACTCCATTTGTGTCCATTTCAAAAATAGCCGAAAAAGTGAGTTTGTCTTCATTTGGTTTTAAGCTACAGAGGTCATTAGAAAGAATTTCCGGAAGCATCGGTATGGTGCGGTCTACCAAATAAATTGAAGTGGCGCGCTTTTGGGCTTCTTTATCCAATTCTGTTTTTGGTCGTACATAATGAGAAACATCAGCAATGTGCACGCCGACTTCCAAATTCCCATTTGGAAGTCGGCGATACGAAATCGCATCGTCGAAATCTTTGGCGTCGTGGGGGTCAATCGTGAAAGTCAAAGTGTTGCGCATATCGCGGCGATTTTTGATTTCTTTTTCAAAATTTTCCTCGGAGTGTTTTTTTATATTTTCTGCTTCTTTCTCGACTTCTTCCGGGAAGTTTGGTGAAAATCCTCTATCCAAAATGATGGAATGCATTTCGGAGTTGTTGTCACCTTTTTTCCCTATGACTTGGAGAATTTCCGCTTTTGGCAGTTCTTTTTTATTTGTCCAAGAGACCAGCTTTACGAGTACTTTATAATCCGGAGTTGTTTCCTGCGGGACAGAGAAGGGAATA
>CAYHJR010000026.1:0-10667 GCA_964357075.1 uncultured Candidatus Saccharibacteria bacterium | reverse complement strand
AATGGCATTTCCTTCAATCAAAATCGGCTGAAAGGCCTGAATGCCGAGGCGGTGCAAAGTCGGCGCGCGGTTTAACAAAACATAACGCCCGGCAATTGCCTCTTCCAAAATTGCCCAAACTTCCGGTATGCCTTCATCAATCAGGCGATTGGCCCCGCGAATATTGAAGGCCAGTTCTTTTTTAAGCAAACCGCAAATGACAAACGGGCGGAACAATTCAAGCGCCATATGCTTTGGCAGTCCGCATTGATGAAGTTTTAATTCCGGACCAACCACGATTACCGAGCGAGCGGAATAATCAACGCGCTTGCCCAGCAAGTTTTGCCTGAAAAGTCCTTGTTTAGTTTTCAAATTATCCGCCAAAGATTTCAAAGGGCGGCGTTGAGCGGCCGAAATGGCCCCGCCGGAAGACGTGCCGTGTTTAATTGAATTATCAAGCAAAGCATCCACCGCTTCCTGCAAAATACGCTTCTCGTTTCTCAAAATTACGTCCGGCGCGTTAATTTCTTTCAGCTTTCGCAAACGATTATTACGATTGATGACGCGTCTATAAAGGTCATTCAGGTCAGACGAGGCGTGACGCCCGCCTTCCAAGGCCACCATCGGACGCAAGGCCGGAGGAATAACCGGAAGCTTGCTCAAAAACATCCATTCCGGACGAATTCCGGAGCGGATCATCGATTGCGCCAAACTCAAACGCTTTTGCAATTTGTCTCTCTCGGCCGCGCCTGATTTTTCAAGCAACCCCTCCAGTTCTGTCTTTAATTTTTCAACATTGAGTGATTTGCAAATATTATAAATCGCCTCCGCTCCGATAGCCGCTTCAAAAATAGTGCCGTAGCGAAGAGAATAGCGGTGATAAGTCAATTCATCCAAGACCTTGCCAACCGCGATAGAATCAATGTCCTTTTTGGTCGCCAAAAGCAATTCTTTAACTTTTTCTTTGGACTTGTCATCCTGTAGTCCTTTTATTTTTGTTTTGTACTCGGCATCAAGGTCTTGCAAAACTTTATTGCGCTCCTCGGTTATAACTTTAGTGATAATGTAGCCAGCAAAATAAACCACCTTTTCAATATCGCTCCCCGGAATTCCCATAAGTAAGGAGATTCGGCTCGGAACTCCGCGCAAAAACCAAACGTGAGCCACCGGAGTGGATAGTTCAATGTGTCCCATGCGGTCGCGGCGAACGATGGAGCGCGTCAATTCCACTCCGCATTTCTCGCAAACTATTCCTTTGTAGCGAATACCGCGATATTTTCCGCAATAACATTCATAATCTCTTTCCGGTCCGAAAATTTTCTCGTCGAATAACCCCGCCTTTTCCGGGCGTTGCGTTCTGTAATTGATGGTCTCCGGCTTGGTTACTTCGCCATGGGACCATTTCTCAATTTGCTCGGGTGAGGCCAAAGTAATTCGCACACGATCGAAATTGGCGGACGCTTGCGGTTTATTGTAAATCATAAATCGTGTTTATTATTTATTAGTGTCAAGCCCGCGAATTTTATTTGGATCGATTTTGCCTTCAAGCAAGTCAATGTTTAAAGCCAGCCCGCGCAAATTGTTCAAAAGCACATTGAATGAGGCCGGAACGTTTAAGTCGCGAATGCGCGAGCCCTTAACGATTGCGTCAAAGGCGGCCGAGCGCCCCACTATGTCGTCTGACTTAATAGTCAAAACTTCGCGTAAAGTATAAGCCGCTCCGTATCCAAGCAATGCCCAGACCTCCATTTCTCCGAAGCGCTGACCGCCGTTTTGCGCTTTGCCGCCCAGGGGCTGTTGGGTAATAAGAGAGTACGGCCCGATTGAGCGCATGTGAATCTTATCTTCCACCATGTGATGCAATTTCAAAATATACATATAACCAATCGCAATCGGCTGATTAAATTTCTCTCCGGTACGTCCATCGTAAAGCGGCACTTTTCCATTTTCCGGGAATCCCGCCTCTTTCAATTCTTGTTTTATTTCATCGGCCGTAGCCCCCATAAACGGCGGGACAATGGCCTGATAACCCAAAGTGTTGGCCGCCAATCCCAAATGCATTTCCAAAATCTGCCCCAAGTTCATGCGTGAAGGAACGCCAAGCGGAGTCAAAATAACGTCAATCGGCGTGCCGTCTTCGCGATACGGCATATCCTCAACCGGCAAAATTCGGGAAATTACTCCCTTATTGCCGTGGCGCCCGGCCAGCTTATCACCGACAGAAATATTTCGAAGTTGCGCAATTTCAATATAAACTTTCTTTAAAATTCCGGAATCCAGCACATCTCCGCGCTCGCGCGAAAATACTTTAACGCCAATAATGCGTCCTCGTTTCCCGTTTTCCATTCGGAGCGATGTGTCTTTGACGTCGCGCGCTTTGTCTCCGAATATGGAGCGTAGCAATCTTTCTTCCGGAGTCAATTGCGTCTCCCCTTTTGGCGTAATTTTTCCAACCAAAATGTCTCCCGGCCTTACTTCCGCGCCAATGCGCACAATCCCGTCTTCATCCAAATTCCGTAATTTATTTTCACTGACGTTTGGAATATCGTGCGTTGTCACTTCCGGCCCCAATTTCGTATCACGGACGGAAACATCGAATTCTTCAATATGAATTGAAGTAAATTTGCTTTCTTTCACCAGACGTTCGGAAATAATAATGGCGTCTTCGTAGTTGGAACCGGACCAGCTCATAAAGGCAACCAGGGCGTTTTGCCCGAGTGCCATTTGTCCGTTTACCGAAGTCGAGGTGTCGGCCAGCAAATCCCCACGCTTTACTTTTTGCCCCAAAGAAACAACCGGGCGTTGATGAAATGCCGTGAAGCCGTTTGTTCTCACAAAATTAACCAAAGTATATTCTTTAGTTCCTTTTTTTCCTTCAATTACAATCTTTCTGGCATCGACATGCGTCACTTCTCCTTCCTCTTTAGCTAAAATAAGGCGCCCCGTATCTTTGGCCGCTTCATCTTCAATGCCGGTTGCAACTAAAGGCGCTTCCGGAATAATGCAAGGCGTCGCTTGTTTCTGCATGTTGGAACCCATCAAAGCGCGATTGGCATCATTGTGATCCAAAAACGGAATCATTGAGGTGGCAATTGAAAAGGCCTGATTGGTGGACACGTCTATATATTGGACATCGTTTTTATTGGCGATTCCCGGCTTCCCCTTGTGGCGCACTTCAACTGTTTCGGTTGTGATATGTCCTTTTTCATCATAGGGCGTGGCCGCGTGCGCAATATTGTATTGTTCTTCTTCAAGCGCGTTCATATATCCCACTTCGTCCGTTATTTTTCCCTTGACCACTTTGGCGTACGGCGTTTCAATCATGCCAAAATCATTAACTCGGCCATATGTTGCCAAACGCAAAATCAAACCGATGTTTGGTCCTTCCGGAGTATGAATGGGGCAAAGGCGTCCATAGTGAGAGTGGTGCACGTCGCGTACTTCATAACCGGCGCGTTCGCGGGTAAGCCCTCCGGGACCCAAGGCAGAAAAGGTTCGCAGGTGTTCTATTTCTTGCAAAATATTTTCCTGTTGCATGAATTGCGAAAGTTGGTTCGTAGTGAAGAATTCTTTGACCGAGGCCTGGAAAGGTCTGGGGTTTATAAATTGAATCGGCATAGTTGAAGCGGCGTCAATCGTAGACATTCGGTCTTGAATGTTTCTTTTCATGCGCGCCATGCCGATGCGCATTTTTTGCTGAAGCATTTCGCCGACAAACCTGACACGGCGGCTGCCTAAGTGGTCAATGTCATCGGGCAGGGACCCCGGCGTATTATTGAGCATTGTGACATGCTTTCCGATAATGGAAATTTCCTGAAGCGTTAAGGTGCGCACATTGAGCGCTTTTTCTTCAGTCGAAAGGCCGAATCTTTTATTGAAACGGAATCGCCCAATGGCCGAGAGGTCGTAACGCTCCGTACTGAAAATTGAATTTACGAATTCACGGGCATTTTCGGCTGTGGCCAAATCCCCATCGCGCATTCTCTTATAAATTTCTATGTAAGAATCGTCTTTCGTTTTGGCTGTGTCTTTGGCTAGAGATGCTTCCAGAATTTTCTTGTAATTAGGGTCTCCTTTAGCCAGTCCCAGAATTTCACTGTCCGTTTCCGCGCCTAAAACTCGGAGGAGCGAAGTAATCGGAAACTTCCTTTTTCTATCAATACGCACATAAATCGCCCCGTCCGGGTCTGATTCAAATTCAATCCAAGCTCCGCGAGAAGGAATGATGCGCGAGCCAAAATAAGTGCGCCCTTTAACTTCTTCAATTGTAAACAAAACCCCGAATGAACGGGCCAATTGCGGCACAATGACGCGCTCCACGCCATTAATAATGAAAGTGCCGTGGGGCGTCTGCAGCGGAAAATCAATCATGAAGATTTCCTGCTCCTTTTTTGTATTCAAGGTCTTGTTGGTCAAGCGGACAATGGCGCGAAGCGGCGCGTCCAGTGTCATCTTATTGGCTTTAGCAAAATGCTCGTCCGTTTTCGGTTCGCCCAATTCAAAAGAAACAAACTCCAGGACAAATTTCTTGTCGGAGTAATCTTTAATAGGTGAAAATTCCTTGAAAAGTTCTTTGAGTCCCTCTTCTATAATCCACTTATAAGATAGGATTTGCGGCTCCACCAAATTGGGGAGTGTGGTCAGTGATTTCTTAAAACGCGAAAAGTGTTTCTTTTTTTGCATGCGATTCAGCAGAATCGCGTCGACTCCATGTCCATTAAGAGTCGACGTCTTCTACTTTTAATTTAAGGTTTAGTAATGAATTTAAACCACTAACAAAAACACTAAGCCACCCAAAATCACTTCTGGGCGGTTCTTTTTCCTCAAGTAAGTTTATAAGTTACTCTTCAAAATATCTAAAACTTGCCTTAACGAGTAACCCTTCAGCAATAACACAATCAAAAGGTCAAGTGGCATTATACGCAGGAATCAATCCCCGTCAACCCCCTATAAAAAATGTTGTGGATAAGTGTTTCAGTCCTAATTTGGGTGGATCTCCTGTGTTCGTGGATTAAAACTTTTTTTCCTCTACCAAGATTTCGATAGTGTGCTCTAACCTCAACAATCTTTTTTCCTTTTTTGGTTTTAGCCATAATTATTTAGACTTCGATTCGATTAATTCTTCGACCTTTCTTTTGGCTTCTTCTAAAAGTTCCTTTGATTTTTTTCTGGCTTCGTGTGATTGACGGACTAAATTAGATATCTCTTGTTGAATCTTTTCGGGTAGAATTGGGATTAACATTTGTTTGACCTGATCTGATTTCCAGTGGGCTATCACCGAACCACCAGCATCACGCTCAACTTGAAATTGGCCAGCAACAGAGTTTATGCATAAAGCTAAATATTCTGGATCAATTTTTTCTTTTAATTTTAAACGCAAAATACCACCTGATACAATGCCCTCAATCCCTTCTTTCAAAACATAGGCAACGCCGGGAGTTGCGTCTTTTGTTAGCAAAATTTCACCTTGTTTTGGCTGAAAATTTTCTTTTAAATTTTCATAAAGCTTATTGCTTAAATATTTTTCATCTTTATCAGTAATGCCATTTTTAGAAAGTGAGCTGACTCGGATAAACAATTTGCCTTCTTCTTGATATGCTTCACTTCCTGGCTCTATGCCTTTTTTCATTGTTACCAATTCACCAAGAGACCGTGGGTTGTTTTTTCTTAATTTACTAAACAATTTTTCATATTTTGGCTGAAAGTACTCGGCATCTATTCGATTAACTTTTTTGATTTCAGAAAAATTTACTACGCTGTATAAATTTCTTTCTACTTCTTTTTCAAAGTTTTTTAGTCCCAATTCTTCCAAAAGCAACTTTTCTGCTTGGGAGTATAAAATTTCAGAAAATTGTTTCTCTTTTATAGAATTTTCTACAAAATCTTTAATTATGGTCTGGTCTTTTTCTTCTAATTTGGGAATTTGAAAAGATCTAAGTTCTTCCAAATTAAGATTATATTGCCCTGTAGGCCTAGCTAACCTATTTGCTTGGAATCTCCCATATTTTGATAAAAGAAAAGTAAAGATATATTCTGGTAAGAAATTTTTATCTCTGAGGCGAATTAAAGCCATTGCCTGTGTAATATTTGCCACTGGAAAATTAATCGGAACATATGCGGAGCGACCTATAACATCAAGTGTAGCCCCAACTATATTTATTAGAATATCTCTTGGTAACAATTTTGTGCTATTCATTCTTTCATTAATTTCTTTACTTACAAAATAATAGTCATCTTTTAAATCCAAAGTGTTGTTCCTGATGTCTGTTGTTTTTAGTAGAATCACACCATTTTTGAGATCGTCGTCTCTATTCTTAGGAGTTGTGCCGCTACGAATAATCGCAATATCAGATAATAAATTTTTATTAAATTTACTGATTTGCTTCAAAAAAGCAAAATATTCCAGCTGATAGTATTCAGCATCAAGCCGTTTTGTCCCTTCAAGTTCTGATTTTTTGATTATTGAGTAGGTGATCATACCTCTTTTTTATTTTCACAATCGGGGCACAAACCACTGCCTACATTGAGACCGTGCGGGCCAATAATACCTATATATCTTTTGGAACATTTATTACAAACAACAGGCCGACGAACATATCGTGGAGGAAGTGGGATTGGAGACAATGTAAACGATTCTTTTTTTTCTAAACTTTTTAGGTTACTTTCTAAATCTTTTATCCTTTTTTCTAGCTGCCCCCTCTTCTGGTTGTCCTCTGGTGTTATGGCTAATTCTTTCTTATTTTTCAAGACTTCTTCAATTACCACTTGTATAGTATCCTCGTAATGTTTACGTATTTCATCACGCTGTCTAAGTTCCGGAACAATATCTATCCAGTCCTCTAGACCAGAGGTTATGTTAAATTCAGTGGTAACTAGATGTCGATCAATTTCCTGAAGATGTTCAGACGATAATTTTTTAGTTTTCTCACCACAAAAATCTTTTATCCAGCCTCTAATCTGTCCAACTTGTTGCCCTATTGATTCGAGGTTCCTAATTGCAGATCTCCCTTTCTTTTGAAGTAAGGAGCTACCTTGTAATTTATCCCAATCATCTTTTATAAAAAAACCAGAAATAGCTGTCAGCATAGACGCCGTAACGGACAAAAGAACTGCTAAAGAAAAATTGTTAACATTTTTAAACCCAGAGTAAAGACAGATTGCGGCAAGAATTAGCGGTATTACTGAACCAGGAGATAAAACAACACCAAAAAATTTTAACCATTTTTCAAAAAATTTCTTTAATCCTTCTGGTGCCATATTAAAAATTAATTTTATTTTCTCTAGCAAATTTAACAAAACCCTCTGCAATTTCGTCCAAATCGTGGCCAAGGACTTTACGGCCTTTGTTGTCGTGAACATATTCGCCGTTTGGACCTTTTTTGTAGATGTAATCACCGGAATTATCTTTACCGCCTTTTTTGGAAACAGCCATAAATATCGGATAATCTTTTTGGGTCTCACCGTCCTCGCCTCCCCATTTTTGCAAAAACAAAACGGAGGTTTTTGTGCCCGTGTGCGGCTTAAAGGTGTTGCCGTGAAGCCCAACGACTGCCAATACTCTGGCTTTTTCAAAAAGGTATTCGCGAACATATTCCATTTGGGTATTATTTAAAACTCCTTGTGGCAAGACTATAGCCATGCGACCACCTGGGCGAAGCATGTCTAAAGTGCGCTCTATAAAGAGAATATGGCGCTCCATCTTATTTATCGACTTCCCCTTTCTTTTTCCGAAAAAATATTGGCGTAAAAGATTCTGATCTTTTATTTCTCCGGCAAAAGGAGGGTTTGTGAGAAGGACATCAAAATCAAAATAATGGAATGACTTTTTATTTTCGGAATTATCTTGAGAACTCCCCATATCACGAAGACGGGTAGAGAGTTTTGATCTAGCATCAAGAAGAAGCTGGTTTTCGCCTTGCCATTCGCGCGGGTCAAGGGAATTGAGCTTAAACATATGAGAGCGCCCATCACCTGCTACAAGCATTAAAGCGCGGGAAACTTTTGAAATTTCCTCGGCAAAATCTATACCCCAGAGATATTCCTTGGCGTATTCTTTCATGGCTTCATCTTTGCCACCAAGATATTTATCGCGGATTGCATACATTGTTTGCACCAAAAATCCGCCTGATCCCGCAGCTGGGTCTATCACATATTCGTCTTTTTGGGGGTCAAGCATTTTAACCGCCATAGAAATCACATGGCGTGGAGTGAAATATTGGCCTTTTTTGCCTTTGGCAACTTCCGGTATTAAATGCTCAAAGGCTTCATCAACTATTGAAAGGTCTGAGCCAAAAAGACGAGCTTTTTCTAACTCACCGACTACTATTGAAAGATGCTCTTCAGAGAGATTTATATTTTCCTGGTCGTAGAAAGTCCCCGGCCATTTTTTAATAGCTTTTTTGAAAAGATCATTAATTACGGCATATGTCTTGGCCGGGTCGCGATATTTTCTAAAAAGAATTTCATTGTCATCACGATTTATCTTTGCCTCGTTTTCATCATAAAGCTTAGCATAAATTAATTTAAAAACTTCTGTGAAAACATCCACCCCAGCATTTGCCAGAACAAGCTCCTCCATTGATTCAATAACATCCTTTAAATCCACTTTTGTGGTCGTGTAATCAAAAAGCGTCTTTTTTGCTTCCAGAAGGTCGTCAATCGTTTTATCGGCTGACGGCAAATCGGGCAAAGTATCGTCAAACTCTTTTGGGTAAGGGCGATAAAGAATGATGTGTTTTACTCCATTGGACCAAAGGCCGATTTCGCAGCCGTCTGCGTTCAAATAGCTTTTCAACTGCTCAATACCCTTGCTTTCAGTGGGAGCTTTTACTTCTATCAAAATATACTTAGTGCTTTTGTCTTTTTTGTAAACAACAATATCTACCGCCTTGCTGTGGATCTCGCGGCCAAACTGAACACTTTGCTCGACTTCAATCCTGTCCCAAGGGTATTTATAGTGAGTATTAAGTTTATGTAGCCAAAGCTGACGAATTATTTCTTCCGGCCTGCCCGAATCCTTCTTTTCATCATAAACAAAGCGGCTTTTGCCTGTCTTTAGATCTTTTAGGTAAAAACGGCCACGCTCCTCTTCTGTAATCTCTAAAACATCAAAAATATCTATGCCTTCAAATTCTTTAAGGCCGTAAGCGGCCTCACTATCTTTAAAAATTTTTCCGATTACCTCTTCGGTTTTTCTTGGCTTCTTTGTAGGCATATTTACTTTACAGATTTCCAATAATCATTCTTCAAGACTGAAATAACTTTTCCTTTTATGGTAACTTCATCAGTGAAAAGAATGTTTTCATATTTAGGATTTTCTGCTTTTAAATAAACATAAGGTGGTTTATCATCTGAAATAAATCTTTTAACAGTACCCCCATCACCGATTTGGGCGTACACAATATCGCCAGAAATAAATTCTTTTTTTGTTTGAACTAATACAGTGTCTCCATCAGTAATACCAGCATTTATCATTGAATCTCCGGAGATTTTGAGCATAAAAATCTCTTCAACAAGTTTGGCAACATCATTCGAGATATGTTTCCATTCTCCTGCGATTTCTATAGCTTCAGCTGGTAAACCTGCAGTGGTAATTCCAAGTATCGGAGCAAGTGCCGGACGACCAAGTATCTCATAACCAAGAAATGTAATGGCGATACTGCGGGCACCGGAGCCCTTTTTTACATAGCCCCCCCGGCGCAATTTTTCCAGTAAATCCATCACTGACTGATTGGAGACAACGCCCAAGTTTTGACGCATTTCTTCAAATGTTGGTGGATATCCCTCATTATTAAATGATTCATAAATAATGCTCAAAAGCTCTTTTTGTCTTGCCGTTACTTGATTTTTCATCAATAACAATATACCCGACTATTTAGTCAGTATCAAGAAAATACTGTGGAAAACTCGTTTTCCCGAATGGCAACCCCTGCAATAATATAGAATTTTCGAAAATTATTGCGCGGTGTTTAGAGCTGTGCGTGTTAACGGGCCGACAATGCCTCTTTGGTCAATTTTCTTTTTTGCCTGATAGGCCTTCACTCCGGCTTCGGTTAATCTCCAGAAATAACCCGTAATCGGGCCTTTATAGACGCCTTCTTTGGTAAGCCGTTTTTGAAGTTCGGTTACATCATTCAAGCGCAAACCCACATAAAGATTGCGGTTAAATTTAAAAGTTGATTCGCCCAAAACCTGTCCTCCGCCTCCACTGGTCGGCTGATTGGCAGGAGTTTGATCCAAATATTCAATACGCCCGTCCGGATAAATAATTTGTGGACGAGGAGGCGTCGCGTTAAGCGCCATACCGCCCCCGCCCCCCGGAGCGCCATTTCCCATAACCGCTGGCGCAGGTGCGGGTTCTGGTGTTGGTTCCGGCGCCGGGGCTTCGGTAATTGTCAGATTTTCCGGAACAAAAGTAATAGTGTAATTTTCCCCAGCCAAAAGCGTCCCCAAAGTAATTGCATAAACTCCGACTTCCTCGCCCTCTTCACGACCAAGCGTCCCTGAAAATTCATCACCACTTAATATGGTGCTTGTGTAAGTGAAGGCCGGGTCATCCGCACCCTGAACTTTTGTTTGCGGATTTGCGTTAACGGTAATATCTAATGGCGTAATATTGGCGAAAGTTGTTGGCGGTGTAATAACATAATTACCAGCTTGCGCCCCTGTAAGCGCCAAACCGGAAATTG
>CAYHJR010000025.1:0-10695 GCA_964357075.1 uncultured Candidatus Saccharibacteria bacterium | reverse complement strand
ATTGTAACGGAGATTTTGAGGAAGACAGACTGCTGAAAAAGGCATTAGACCGAAAAAATGCTGACGGAACCCCAAATAAAAACGAAGAATTTTCAAAAGAGGTAAAACATGAAAAAGAAGTTTTCCTCAAAGAAGGTGATTGGCTCTTAATTCCAAAAGGCGAAGCTCACCAGCATCGTGCCAGCTCAAAAAACGGTTTTGCCCGGCTTATTATAATCAAAGTTCCCCAGCCACAATCTGCTACTTAGCTATTTTAATAAAATATTAAAGAGAACGCGACGCTAAATTATTTTTGACTTGGTCCATAAAAAAAGCCGTCCCGGGGGACGGCTTTGCAGGTAAAACTTCACCCGAGGTAAGCGATGCATTTTTCGCAAGCCGTACCGCGGACATCCTCTCCCATGTGCGCGAGACGCAGTGCCCGGTACTTGGGTCCGTTGATGATTTTCTCGAACGATTCCTCGTTGAGGTTTCCCATCACTTGGCCTGGCGCCGGAGCAGGAAAACAACAGGCATAGACATCCCCATTCCACCGAACGTGAGTGGCGTTGAAGACGGGCCAGCAGGGAAGCGGACTGCGGGCGGCGCCAATACGACTGATGTTGCCGGCGACCGGTCCAGTGGAGCCGATTTCATCAAGTTGGGTAATCACTCGGCCCCCGCCCATTTGGTAGACGGGCAATAGATACCACTCGTCAACGTATGGGAAGACATGTTCTTCAAGAAATGACCGCATCGTCTCCGCTTCATCGCCTTGGAAATTGATGCTTGAGGCGAAGATACCACAGGCATGGCCGGTCTCCTCGAACACCTTTCTCCTCGTTTCCCACGCTTTCTTGATGTTGTTGAGGAGTAGATGAAACAGATTTTCCGAACACCGCGCAAGCTCCGCGTAGGTTCTGGCGGAAGTAGCGTTCACGCTGAACTTCAGCGAGTCAAGGCCTGCCCGCATACAACGCTCGACGTTTTTCGTAGTCGCTGCCGTGCCGTTCGTTGTCAGAAATACCCGCGGCACTTTGAGCTCATTCTTCAGCCACTCGATCATGGACACCGTCCGTTCGATCCCGATCATGGGCTCGTTGCCGAAAAAAACTCCGAAGTCATGGACGCCGAAATTGAGCATTTCCCGGCACCTTTTTTCCATGAGTTCGACATCCATTTGGCGGACCGTATCAAACTTCTCGCGCCCGCACATGGCGCAGTCGAGATTGCAGGCATCGTCGAGCTCGAATTTCACTCCGTGAACGCCACCGCGGTTCACAGAGCCGTCGGGATTGATGCCTGCCGGGTTTATGAGTGACGCCCGGTCGATGTGGGGAACAATGGCGCTTAAAGCACTGCTGTTTCTGTGGTGGTACATGCTACCTCCTTAAAGAAAGTTGTTCGGTTGATTTGGATTTCCAAGCTTACTAAGACCTTTCTAATATACAATTAACAGCAAATATGAAAGAATTGCAACCCGTCCCGACAAAAGTGTTTTATACAATCATTAATACATTTATTTTCTCTCTCCCTATCTTTTTTAAAATTTGAGTTGCTGCAGAATTTGACTATAGTTATTGGTATGAATATGAAAATAACCATAATCGATTATGGCCTTGGAAATTTGGCCTCGGTTAAAAATGCTTTGTCTCATCTTGGGATTGAAGCGGTTATTACTAATAACCCGTCTTTAATTCAAAATTCCACCCACCTTGTTCTGCCGGGAGTGGGGAGTTTTGAAGCTGGCATGGAAGGACTAAAAAAATTAGGACTGGTTGAAATTCTGGCCGAGGAAGTTCTAGAAAAGAAAAAACCAATTTTAGGGATTTGTCTTGGCCTGCAACTTTTTGCCGAAAAAGGGTTTGAATATGGCGAGCATGGAGGACTAGGGTTTATAAAAGGAGTAGTTGAAAAGATTGATACTTCTGTTTCAAAATTGCCACTGCCCCACATTGGTTGGAACAATGTTTCTATTTTGGGGAATCATCGTATTACAAAAAATTTAGACAATGAACCCATTTTTTATTTTGTTCATAGCTACCATTTTATCCCTAAAGATAAAAATATTATTGCCGGAGTTGCCGACTACGGTACGTCAATTACCAGTATCATAGAAAAAGAAAACATTTTTGGCGCGCAGTTTCATCCGGAAAAAAGCCATACTGATGGCATGCAAATTTTAAAAAACTTTATTTCCATTTAATCTTTATGCTGAAACCTCGCCTCATCCCGGTTCTTCTTCTTAAAAACGGCATTTTGGTGCGAAGTAAAAATTTTGACTTTCATCAATCAACCGGGGACCCAATAGGCCAAGTGGAGCGCTTTGTCGCTTGGAAAGCCGACGAATTGATTTACCTAGATATTAGTAGGGAAGGAGCTCATGATTACAGAGAAACTATGCAAGTGGTTGGTTCAACCAGCTCGCGCAAGGACTTGGAAGCCACTACTTCAGGAGATTTTATTGATGTTGTAAAAGCGGTAGCCAAAGTATGCACTATTCCCTTTACGGTTGGAGGTAAAATTAAAACTCTTGAAGATATTAGAGCGCGTTTAAAGAACGGTGCGGATAAAGTAAGTGTTAACACTATTGCTTTGGAAAATCCTTCTTTTATTACTGAGGCGGCCGAAAAATTTGGCAGTCAGTGTATTGTTGTTTCGATGGATGTTAAATATAATTCTCATTCAAATACGCACGAGGTTTATAAAAATTTTGGCAAGGAATCTGCCGAACTTGATCCAGTTATGTGGGCCAAAGAAATTGAAAAAAAGGGAGCGGGGGAAATCTTGCTTCAATCAATAGATAGAGATGGAGCTGGTAATGGATATGACTTACCACTTATTAAAAAAGTTTCGGAAAGTGTTTCCATTCCGGTAATCGCTCTTGGGGGTGTTGGCACCTTTCAGCATTTGGTTGAAGGATTAATCTTAGGGGAGGCCAGCGCTGTCGCGGCGGCAAACATTTTCCACTTTACCGAGCAGAGCATTATCAATGCCAAAAAGCACATGCGAGAAGCGGGGATTGATGTTAGGATGTGAAATCTAAGATGAAAAAGACCTGCAAAAAAATGAGGTATTGTAGCCGTTGCACGTATCCAATTATCGCGGTTAATCTTTCCATGCGCGATGATGGGGTGTGTAGTGGTTGCGTGGTGCACGATGAAAAGCCGGTTATTGACTGGGAGTCGCGCGAAAAAGAATTTAAGGACCTTTTATATTCTTATAAAAATAAAGATGGAAGTAATTACGACTGCATCATTCCGGTTTCCGGCGGGAAAGATAGTCATTTTCAAGCCTGGTATATCAAAGAAAAACTTGGTCTAAATCCGCTTTTAGTTACTTACTATACTCATAATTATACAGAGACAGGAGAAGCCAATTTGAAAAATATTGGCAAGACTTTTGGCATTGATCATTATGTTTTTACTCCCAGTTACAAAGTGATTCAAAAAATGAATCGTCTCGGTTTTAAGAAGACGGGAGATATGAGCTGGCATTTTCACTGCGGGGCCTGGACAGTGCCTTTTAAGGTTGCGGTCGCTTTAAATATTCCCTTGGTGATTTATGGAGAACACGGCTTTTTGGATCTTGCCGGCCAATATAGTTTCAATGATAGGCCGGAATTTACTTTACGTTTGCGCAATGAAAATATGATGAGAGGGTTTCCTTTGACCGATTTTATGGAAGAAACCGAAGGTCTTACCGCCCGGGATTTAGTTTGGGGTCAATTTCCCAAAGACGAGGATATTGCCCGGGTTGGGGTTAGAGGAATTTTTATGGGGGTTTATGTGTATTGGGATGCCAATAAGCACACCAAAGAAATAAGTATTCCGCGCGGCTTTAAGCCGAACCCCGAACCGTATGAACGCACCTATAGAAACATTTCTAATGTTGATGACATTCACGAAAATGGCATTAAGGACTACATGAAATTTGTTAAATTCGGCTATGGTCGCGCCACTGACCATACTTCAAAAGACACCCGACTCGGTGATATGACCCGTGAAAAAGGAATTGAAATGGTTAAGAAATATGATAGCGCTTTTCCGCATAAATCATTCAAGTATTTTTTAGATATGACTGGCATGACCGAGAAAGAATTTTGGCAGACAGCCGATACATTTCGAGATTCGAGAGTATGGTGGATTGAAGATGGTAAATGGTGGAAAGACAATATTTGGAGGGAGCCAGCTTCTTACGGCGATGTTCATTTGTCAAAAGAAGGACAGAAAAAATATCTACCAAAAAATGCGGCTAATAAAAATGTAAAATAATATGAATTTAAAACATTTTACGATTAGAAAATGTCCTATTTGCGAAAGTTCAAAAATTCGTGAAATACTTACCAAACGGACGTTTATCAGAAACTTTAAATTGGAGGTATCACAAGTTTATGCAATATGTGCGGAATGTTCTTTTATGTTTACCAAAAATCCACTAAGTAATAGTGATTTGGAGATATATTATTCTTCAAATATGCAAGAGAGAAAAATCGGGGCAGACGAAAATGAGTTATCTCATATAAAAGATCAAATCAATTTTTTAAAGCAGTCACTCAATTTTTCAAATAGGGCGGTTCTTGAGATAGGTGCTAACAACGGTTCTTTTCTTATGGAATATGGAGCGCCAGAATCTTATTACAGGGAACTAAATGTTGACAGTTTATCAATTCTTAAAAATAAAAAAAATCTTAAAAATTTTGAAGAAATACCGAAAGAGAAACGCACCAGCAAGTTTGATCAGATTATACTTCTTCATACGCTTGAACATATTGTGAATCCAAAAAAGTTTATTAAATCATGGGTGTCTTATCTGAAAGACGGGGGAGTATTTTTTGTTGAGGTTCCCGACTTTACATTTAATGACGATAATACGGATGACTTTATTTTTGAGCATGTAAATTTCTTTAGTGAAAAGACCTTAAGAGAACTTTTCCAAAATTCTGGCCTTACCGTCATTGCCACTCAAATCGCTCTGGATCCAAAATACCCAGCTTGCACTAAATGTGTAGTACGCATGATTGCAAAAAAAGCAAAAAATGTTTTTCCTCAAAAAATATCTTCTAAAATTTTGCTCTTAAAAAAAAGGGAGGAAAGGTGGGGTATTTATTTTAAAAATATTGATTCCAAATTGGCAAAGCTGAATAGCGGGTCACAAATTGCAATTTATTCCGCCAGTTGGCTGACGACTGAATGTCTGGAAAAGACAAAATTGCTTGATTATAATATTGTAGCAATTTTTGACCGTGACCCTAAAAAACAGGGTACCACTATTAAAAATATTCCAATAGAAAGTCCCGACAACCTCTTATCGACAAAAATAGACCACATTTTTGTCCTAAATGAAGGCTACGAAAATGAAATTCGACAGTATTTTGACAAGTTAGGATTTCCTGTGGGCAAGGCCAGCTGGTGGTCCGATTTTAAGTAGAGTTATACAAAACAAGAATATGAAAAAAACAAAGACTTTCTCAGAAAGCGAAATTAGACCAAAAGATCTCGAGGCGGGACAAAAAATAGCCATTCAAAACGATATAAACAACCTTCTCTCAAAAAAGGGTGATTTTGTAGAAGTAGATTGCCCAGCTTGCGGAGAAAAAAATAAAAATGAGAAGTTTAATAAAAATGGTTTCAGCTACACGGACTGCAAAAACTGCAATACTTTTTATTTGAACCCCCGTCCGACTGAAAAAATAATTGAGGAATTCTTGGAGCACTCTGAGAATTACAAGTACTGGAGCAAATATATTTTCCCCACGTCCGCTGAAGTCAGACGCAAAAAGATTTTTATCCCCCGTGTGGAGCGTATTCTTGAACTGTGCCAAAAATATGGAGTAAGACAAGATTTCCTGCTTGAAGTTGGCGCCGGCTACGGGATTTTCTGCGAGGAGCTTAACAAAAAGAAAGTTTTTAAAAAAGTGGTCGGCGTTGAACCGAGTCCAACTTTAGCTGAAATTTGTCGCGACAAGGGGGTGGAAACGATAGAGACAACGATAGAGAAGGCGGCGGGGGGAATAAAAGAAAGGTTTAATGTGGTCGTTAACTTTGAAGTTATTGAGCATCTTTTTTCGCCAAGAGAATTTATAATTGCCTGCAAAAAACTACTTAAACCGGGGGGCCTTTTCATCGTTACTTGTCCAAACAGTGAGGGTTTTGATGTTGTTACTCTTGGAGTAGGTTCTGATACCGTTGATCACGAGCATCTTAATTATTTTAATCCCGACTCCCTGGCTACTTTACTTCAAAAATGCGGGTTTGAGGTTATAGAAAAAATGACTCCCGGGAAACTGGATGCGGATATTGTGCGAAATAAAATTTTGGATGGGTCATACGATATTACCAATCAGCCGTTTCTAAAAAAAGTTTTAGTTGATGAATGGGAGAATTTGGGGGAGCCGTTTCAGAAATTTTTATCTGACAACAATCTTTCTTCCAATATGTGGCTTGTTGCCAAAGCGAAGTAACTAGCATCAAGTGATTAATATGCTATAGTGTCCACTTATGAATATAGCTTTGCGTTACGCCGTACTAGTGGGGCTTTTTGCGGTTCCATTTATACCTTTTATCGTTTCTAGCTCAATGTTTTTCCCTTTTATTACTGGGAAAAATTTTACTTTCCGTATATTGGTTGAAATTATTTTCGCCCTTTGGCTCATTCTTACTTTACTGGATGCTAACTATAGGCCGAAATTTTCTTGGCTTTGGGCCTCTTTCGCTATTTTTCTTGGCATCGTGGTTGTAGCTGATTTAAACAGCGAGTTTGTTCTGAAAAGCGTTTGGAGCAACTTTGAACGCATGGATGGGTTGGTAACCATTGCCCACCTCTTCGCCTACTTTATTGTTTTGAGCGCTATGTTTTTGAAGCGTGCCACCTGGAACTATATCTTATACACAATGCTTGTCGCCGCCTCCGCCCTTTCTTGTTATGGTTTTTTCCAATTAGCCGGATTTCTAAATATTAACCAAGGCGGTATTCGCGTTGACGGGACTTTGGGGAATTCCACTTACTTTGCGATTTATTTGGTTTTTCACGCCTTTTTTGCTCTTTTACTTGCTCTTAATAATAAAGGTAGAGAATGGAGCGGGGCGGCGCGCGCAGTCATCACGGCGGCTTCAATTTTTGTTCCGCTTATTATGTTTGGTTTTTTGCCGCAAAACGCCACGGGCGGGGAGGGGCGAGAAATTTTCGCTTGGCTCATAGCGCTTTTTGCAATTCTTTCAATCGCACTTTCTTTTTTGCGAAAAGAATGGCTCTATCTTTTTTTAACGGCCGTTTATTCGTTTATCCTCTATTACACTGCGACCCGCGGCGCCATTTTGGGCTTTATTGGCGGAGTTTTGCTTGCGGCGCTTCTCTTGGCATTTTTTGAAAAAGAAGACAGGGGACTTAAGAGAATTTCTTGGGTGACAATTATCGCCGTCTTGGTTTTGATTTTGGGATTTATTTCTGTTCGCGAAGCTGATTTTGTAAAAAACAGTCCCGTTTTGAATCGTTTTGCCACAATTTCACTTAATGAAACCAAGACCCAAGCCAGGGCCTATGTTTGGCCTATGGCGATTGCCGGGTTCAAAGAAAGACCGATTTTGGGTTGGGGGCAAGAAAGCTTCAATTATGTTTTCAATAAATATTACAATCCGGCGATGTACAATCATGAAACATGGTTTGATAGAACGCACAATGTTTTTTTGGATTGGCTGATTGCCGGCGGAATTTTGGGGTTGCTTGGGTATTTGTCGCTATACATTCTCGGTATTTGGGCTCTTTGGAAGAAAACTAATTTTACTTTTCCCGAGCGCGCCGTTTTGACCGGGCTTTTCGCGGCCTATATTTTTCACAACTTCTTCGTTTTTGATAACTTGATTAGCTATATTCTGTTCGTTGTTTTGCTTTCCTATATTCACGCCAGTTCGGGACGTGAATTTCCAAATTGGCTTTCGGCTTTGACACGGCCTTTAACCAATTTGCGTTTCGCGGGAATCTCAATTGCGAGCGTAGTTATTATTGTCGCGACTGTTTATGGCGTTTACAGCATGAATGTCAAAGCCATCGCTTCCAATAAAACTCTTATAACCGCGATTGATAACAGAACCAATGTGAATCCTTCGGAGAGATTAGAGAAATTTAAAACCGCAATTAATTATAACGCTTTCGGTGGTCAGGAAATACGCGAACAGCTTTTCCAGGCGGCTATGGTCGTGCTTTCGGCAAGTTCAATTTCCGCGCAGGACAAAGAGGCCTTTTTTCAATACGCTAAAGCGCAATTTGAAGAGATGATAAAAGAGGCGCCAAACGACGCCAGGCATTATCTCTTTTTTGGCATTTTGTTGAACACTCATGGCAATTACGAAGAAGGTTTGCGTATGCTACAAAAGGCGCAGGAACTTTCTCCCAAAAAACAGGCGATACTTTTTGAAGTTGCCAGAATTTACTTAATCGGTGGAAACAAAGATATGGCATTACAAATATTCAAGCAGGCGCTGGACTTGGCGCCGGGTTATGTAGATGCCAGAATTAATTATGCCACCGCCGCAATTTATGCCGGGCGGGGTGACATTGCCAATCAGACCTTAATTGAAGGATTCGGCACAACCGCATACCCAAATGAACAGCTATTGCGCGTTTATTATGAGACCAAGCAATTCGACCAAATCCTCGGCATTTGGCAAAGTCGCGTTAAGGCGGACCCGAATAATGCCAAAAATCATGCCGGCGTGGCCGCCGCCTATTTGCAACTTGGTAGGAAAATTGAAGCCAAAGAAGCCCTGGAAAAAGCGCGTGACACAGAGCTTGACCCGAAAAACAAGGCGCAATACCAGCAATTCATAAACGATTTGGTTGCCGGCAAAAACATTTTGCAATAAAAAATATCAAAGCTAGCGGCATGGACTGCGCTCCGTTTTGCCAAAGGCAAAACGGAGCTTGCATTTTGGGCCCGAATATGCTATAGTCCCCGGTGTGAGTGCTAATCAAGTTGTTAGCCCTAACGAATGTCTGCGAAGAAGCCCCTGCAAAGGGGCTTCTTCGTGCCCGACAAATACCAAGCCCCGCCCTTGGAAGGGCTTGGAAGGGGTATTTTTGGCTTTGTTCCCCAACTTTTGCGTAGCAAAAGTTGGGGCGGTGAATTATACTCCTCTCTAGGCCTTATTTGTTCCAATATATGGCTCCCGGCTGCACTCACATAAGACATTAGTTTTGGAGCTAGCACCCGGGGGTCATATGTCGGCGCAATGGGAATTAAAATAGAAAAAGATGTGCCCTTGGCACCATATACTACTTTTCGTGTCGGCGGTCCGGCGCGGTTTTTTACCGTTGTTATGGGGGTGGGGGATTTATCCGAAGCTATTCGGTTTTCCAAAAAGGAGAATTTACCCGTGTTCTTGCTTGGCGGGGGGTCAAATATTTTAATAGCGGACTCTGGTTTCCCCGGGTTAGTGATTAAATTCAATAATACTAATTATGAAATCAAAGGAAATAAAAATCATTTTTTGGTTGTAGCCGATGCCGGCATCGTTTGGGATGATTTTGTCGGAGATTTGGTTTCAAAAAATATCGGCGGCTTGGAAAACCTTTCGCTTATTCCGGGAAGCGTCGGCGGGGCGGTCGTGCAAAATATCGGCGCTTACGGAGTGGAATTGGGAAATTTTATTGAGAGCGTGAAAGTTTTTGATGTCTCGGAAAGCGTTGAAAAAGTTTTTCATAAAAGCGATTGTGAGTTTGGATATAGAAATAGTATTTTCAAAAAGAACAAAAACCTGATTGTGCTCGGCGCAGAGTTTAAGCTTCCTAAAAACCAAAAACCGAACATAGATTACAAAGATTTGAAAATAGCATTTGCCGGAAAGGACAACATTACTCCGTCAGAAGTCCGTGAGGCGGTTATTTCCATACGCTCTGCCAAATTGCCGGACTATCGCGTCATTGGGACGGCCGGTTCATACTTCAAAAACCCCGTCATTTCCGACAAAAAAGCCCTTGATTTACAAAGGGATTACCCGGAATTGCCGATTTACCCCCTTCAGGAAGAGGGGATTAAAATCAGTGCCGCCTATTTGATGGATAAAGCGCTTGATTTGAAGGGTTTTCACTTGGGGCTGGTCTATACCCACCCCAAACAGGCGCTGGTTTTATGCGCGGAAAGCGGAGCCAAAACGGAAGATGTTTTAAAATTGGCGAAATATATCAAGAGAAGTATTTTTGAAAAAACCGGAATCGAGTTGGAAGAAGAAGTTGAATATATTTCTTAGATTTTTCCGGAAAATATTTTTTTAAACTGCAAAATTTTAAATTTTAAATTTCTTTCAGCGAAATTTGCGCGCAAATTTCGCTGAAGGAGTTATCCACATTATTTTTCAAAAAATCATTGTGCAATATTTTTTTAGCGAGATAATTACATATAGAAGTAGTGAATGCTGTTTTTCTCTGACAGACAAAAAACTTTTACGAAATTAATTTGTAAAGTTCTGAAAAGAGAGGTCGGCAGTGTTTACGAATTAAAAGTAGTTCTAAATTTACCGAAATGGCAAAGAAAAGAAAGGCGGCTAAAAAAGCAGCCAAGAAGTCACGAAAAAAGAGAATGTAATTCTCTTGTTGAGGACTTCTCACTTAAGACAAAAACCGCACGAAAGTGGGGTTTTTGTCTTATTGGGGCTAAAATGACCCTGCCCGAGTTCAACAATCAATTGCAACACTTGTATTAAAATTCAGGTGTTATGCAAA
>CAYHJR010000024.1:0-11242 GCA_964357075.1 uncultured Candidatus Saccharibacteria bacterium | reverse complement strand
ATATTAACCTTTTTGTGCCACTATATTGCTTAAATCTCCGCATAGGACTAAATTAAGTGGAGTGCCATTTGTTTGTGAACTTTTGCAGGTTAAGCCGCCGACTTACGTCGGCGGCGGGGGAAAGAGCGGGCGTATCATCACGCAGAACCTCTCGTGATGATATTCCATACCATTCCCCAGTAAGGCATTGAGAGAACGGCAGTCACCATCACGAAGACGATGACAACTGGCATGATATCTAGCCGCGGTTCGTCCGGGAAATGCCGCCGGATGATTTCTGACGGCTCTTCGTTTATTTGTAACGTCACGATACGACCTCCTTTGAGAACTGGGGGATTCCAATTACCATTTAGCCCCCGAAGGTTGAAAAAGTCAATGCCGAATGGACTGGTTTTTCCATGAGGTAAATCGCAAATAACGGCTTCGTTGAGCCATTATTATCTATTGACCAATTGGGGAAATCATTGGTTGATATTGACAGGTCAGCCAAAATATGCTATCATTGGGAGAAATCAGATTTACATCTGGTTTTTTCTTTTAGGGCTAATGTCCCGGCCAAAGTGGCCGTGGAAAGAAATCCTTAAAGAAACTTAAGAGCTAAAAAACGACCATTATAGGTTTAGCCACAGGAATTCTTTTTTTGATCTCGAACATTAACAACAAAGATGTCCCAGTAAATCAACCCGTTCAAGGACCGAAAGCGGAGGAGATAGTTACAACCGAAACTTCGGGCCGACCGGAAAACAAAAGATATGTTTTCGTGGAAAAAGAGGTTAGAGCTTACTTTGAGGATATTCCGGAATTGATTGAGGTGGCGTATTGCGAATCTCGCTTTCGCCAAGCCGACAGCGAAGGCAATCTTTATCGCGGTGTCGCCAATAAAAAGGATGTAGGTGTTATGCAAGTCAATGAGCATTTCCACGAGGAAGATTCAAAAGTGCTTGGATATGACATTCAAACCCTCAAAGGTAATATGGCTTATGCCAGGTATCTCTATGAGAAACAGGGGATGAAGCCATGGAAGGCGTCAAAGCCCTGTTGGGGACCAAAAGTGGCCAAATTACAGGAAGAACACCATAATATGGAACTTGCTCTCAATAAGTAAAAGATCAAATAATAAATCCCAAAAGCCGCCCTAAAAGGGCGGCTTTTGGTTTTTGGGTATCTATTGAAAGGGGAAGAAATTGACTTTAGGGGTATTTATGGTGATTGGGGATAACTAAAGCCCTAGGAGTATAGAGTCGCACAATATATCTTTTCCGACACTCAATACCTGTATGGACCCCTGGACACCAAATCTAGGCACTAACCCTACCAGCAGTTTATTTTTTTTGGCCGATAGTTTGAGTGTGCGGAAAAGATAACGTAGATTGTGCGGCCTCACCCTACTGATGCACCGCACAACAATATGCTTTGGCAAAATCCTTCCAGCAGAATGAAAATTTTTGCCGTAGGAGTCAAAAAAAGTTCTGAAATTAACGGGGAAGTCACTTCCCTATTTTGACCTAGTAGTCTATAAGGACCTAATCTGTCTACAGTAAACATTTCTTTGATTATTGGGATTTTATTTCTTTCACTTCTAATGGTATTTCGTTTGGAGAACCGAAAGACTCTTGATTATTTTCTCTCGTCTGGATTTTGTATACATAATCCCCTGGTTTAGTAATAAAAAATCCAGGATTTGATATTATATGCCGCATTCTCTTTAAATTGTTAGGGAATTTAAGTGACATTAGATTTTCAAATAATTGATTCCCCGAAGAATCTACCAGGCTTAGTTTTATATCGATAGGGGTTTCTTCTCCACCTAAAATAGGGTCAATAGCTCTTCTGAAAAAAAGAATTACTTGATGTTGAAGCGGAAAAAGAACTGGTTTATTCTCCTTATGATACATTGCGAATGCACCGACTGGAATATTTATTTGTTCAATTATGTTAAATAAAGATAGATTGTTTTGATGTTGGTCAACCGAAGAAAGTGTACATATAAGTCCCCAAACAAATTGAATCTGTCCGTGCTGCTTTGTTTTTATTTCTTTTCCTTTATTTACAGACATTTTTTTAAGATACTAACTGTACTTTTGCAATATCAGCCTTTGAGGGTTCGTGCGCGAGACGATTAGTGATTATTTTTTCCCAAAGAGAATGATTAGATGAGGAATCTTTTTCAAGAAAAAATCCTAAAAAATTATTATTAATAGTTACTAAATTTACCAAATGTTTTGAAGCGTCAAGTATTTCTATACCAATTATTTCACCATTCTCATCGCAATCTAAAAAAAACCAATCTGTATGTTCCTTAGTATTGGCCACCTTTCCCCTTCTTATTTGGATATATTTCGAATCAGTTTCCTTATCGTATTTTATTTCCATAAAGATGTAATTATTATAACTTTACTTTTTACGCTATTATTCGCGGGTATTTCATATACCACCTTGAGTTTTCTCCCCGTTTTGGTCACCCCGAGGGAAACTACCCTTACTTTACCAGTTAAATTGATTTTTGTCTTACCGTCATTTTTGACCACCCATTTCACATCCGAAACAGGAATAGTTCGCTGTTTAAGTCTAAGTAAAATATGTGGAGTAAATATGAAGCGCATCATCCCCTCCCATCATACTCTCCCCGCTCCCTTTTTCAAGGGTGTGTGTAGTGTCTGTGTCCCAAAAGAATCCTATTATCTTTTATAAGCACGGCTACAGGACAAGTATGTTTATTGCCAATTGAGGATAATCTTTCTTTCATTTAATCAATATTATATTTACCCCTTTATCTGGTCAATTTTACCCGTTAGATAGTATCTTCGCTTATCTAATGGGGTAAAAATGAAAAAGGCCGGGCACGGTAGCGCGCCCAGCCGGTGGTGTCAGCGTGGGGTTCTTTCTCCCCACTTTTGGAGGGACACTTTTTCCCACGCCCTTTTTGCTTTGATGAGCTTCTCGCTGACCGCCCGAGCTTTAGAAGAATTGGGATCCAAGAGAACAATTTTCCCTCGGCGCTTGGGGATTCCCGTATTACGTTTTCCCCCTTGTCCGTATATTTCTCCGGCGCGACCATTTACGGTTCTCATCATAAGTTTTGTGCTCATGCCAATTCCCCTGTTGAACTAATTAGGCCGAAATTTAATATATTTTTGCGTTTTGTCAAACAAACTCATTCTGTTATTCTGCAGAATATCAGAATGAGTTTGTGTGGGTCAGGTTTTTTCGAAATGCTGGTAATCTTTGATGCTTGTCCAATCCCCTCCCCAGTGCCACCCAAAGGACTTAAAAATTGAAACTACATCTGAGCTGGCACTTATAGTTCCAGGTTTATTTTTATCATATACGGCATTTTTTGGAAAAAGCACGCCGTCACTTCCAATAAACGGGTTTAAAAGAGGGTTTATATCTATGGCGAGGCCAAAGGAATGATTGGAAAGACGTTTTGTTCCTTTTATATAACGATAATTAAAAGCGGAACTATTGTTGTCTTTCATAGACGATTCGTCATTCCAGGAATATTTAACTATCGGTATTACTTTTTCAATTGCGAATTCTACCTCTTCCAGTTTTTGAAATATTTCTTTTAATTCTTCAGAAATTATTCTATTGATGACAACTTGCCCCTGGTGTATTTTATTATCAAAAGATAAATATTCAACTTCAATCAATTCCAAATTTTGCCTCAATTCGCCAGGAATTTTTAAACCACGGAGGGCTTCATCATAGGAAAAATTACAATCAATAATCCTGCTGTCAAAATTCATTTTTATTCGGTTTTTTCAACAGAGTAAGGATTTTCTAAACACTGCACACCAACTCTCTATACTAAATACTGTATGCAAAATACTACATACTATAATTACTCCGGTGTTAAATCCGGTATACCTGGTTCGATTCCTGTGCCTTTGCCGGCTTTTAACGATTTCAACGTATCAATAAACGGGCGCCAGCCAAGGTCAAGCCAAATATCGTACCAAAGATATTCAGCCGGTTTTTTCAAAACATTGTCCCAAAGTTTTATGGAAACTTCTTTTACAAAACCAATATTTTCTTTGCCAGTGTCAGAATTTGCAATACCGCGCAAAGATATGCCGAAATAACTTAAAGCGAAAATAGCAATGATTATCAAAAAAATCACCCCAATCACGCCCCTGTTGCGAGCTTTCAGTTTACAGCTTCCAGCTTCCAGCTTTTTATTCATTGTGTTTATTATAAAATTTTCTTTTTCTTAAAGCTAGAAGCTGGCAGCTGGAAGCTAGTTTAAAGATACAGCATTGGATTTAAATAAGCGCGTAAATCGGCTACAGGGACGCGATAAGTGCCGCGGCAAACCTTACTTTTGAGATTGGTGATTTGAATGCCTTGGGAGACAAAAAGGCCAAAGTGAAGGTGGGGTCCGGTGGAGTAGCCGGTGTTCCCCGAATACCCTATCAAATCCCCTGTTTCCACTTGGGAGCCCTCAATGGCCTTTATGAGCGAAAGATGGGCGTAAATGGTGGAAAGGCCGTTTCCATGCTTAATAAGCACCCATTTGCCGTATGAGGCGCTAGGGCAGACGGTATCGGTGTTGCCGACACCAAGCACAATGCCCGCGAAAGCGGCTTTGACAGGGGTGCCGGGAGAGGCCCTGAAGTCAACGCCATTGTGGCCGCGCCCGTTGTAAACACCGGCATTTTGGCGCGCAAAAGCGGTATCTCCGAAGGCCTGGGTCAAAAATAAATTATCAAGCGGAGGGTAAAGCACTTTGGAGGGAGTCGGGTAACTCGAGGGGTCAATCAGGAGTTTTAATTGCGATTCGTAATCGGAAACTTCTTGCTCCACCGCTTTGCGTCTCTCTTCCCTCTCGGTCAATAATTTTTTGTAGTTTGACTCTTTGTTCTGGGTTTCCTTCAAGACCTGGTCTGTCTGTTTTCTGTTTACTTCAACGATTGATTTTTGGTCATTGAGCTGGTTTTTAAGACGGGTCAGCTTTTTTTGTTCCACTTCGGTTTCCGTTTTAGTGTTTGTCAGGTCTTCTTTTATGGCAAGCAGAGTCTGCACGCGCTCCCCCATGCTTTGATGAAGCTCGGTAAGTTCGATTCTGGTATTCCAAAAATCGCTCAAACTTTTATTTTTCAAAAGTGCCTCCAAAAGCGAAATGTCATCCATCTCGCGGGCTTTTTTGATAGTAGAACGAAGGCCGTCTTGCTGAACCGCAATCCCCTGCTGTTTTTCTCCTATATTTTTGACGAGCGATCGTATGGTGAGATTGGTGGCGTCAATTTTTTTGTTGGTCAAAGTTATATCGGTTGTCAGTTTTTTACGCGAAAGCTCCAGCGTCTTTAGCTCGCTACTTAAAGTTTTTTTCTCGGCGCCGGTTTTCTGTATTTCTTCCTGGTATTGTTTGATTTCCTTTTCCAAATTGGCAATTTCCTGATTTTTAATGCCGATTTGGGATTGAAGTTCGCTGATGTTATTTTGTTTGGCAAGCAGTTCTAAATTAGGGTCCGTGGTGGTGGCGACACTTTCTTCGGCAAAAACACCCCCAACGCTTAAAACCGAGCTCATAATCACTCCTAAGATAATCGGTAGTAAAAAAGAATTGTGAATTCTTTGAAGCATTATTTACATGGTTTAATGTTTAATTGCGCAATAACGAAAGAGCCAATTGCAATCTCTTTATTGTCTCGTCTCTTCCTAGGATTTCGGATAAAGTGAACGGGTCCGGTGATTTTTCTTTGCCGGATAGAGCCACTCGCATCGGCCACAAAACATTTCCCCTCCCCTTTTCGTTTGAATAATCCCAAATCGCTTCTTTGATTACTTCTTTTGAAAACGGCTTGGCGTTGTCCAAGGTCGTCAAGACGGTAATTGTGTGCTCCAGATAATTGGAGAGATTTTTTTTGTCACTATCTCCTTTTTTGGGGATTAATAATTTTGTCTCAAACTTTGGCGTGTCAAATATATAAGAAAGCTCGCCGGCGTTAAAAAGGTTCGCTATATCACTCAAAACGGCAATTCTTTCGCGAAGTTCCGGCAGAAACGACATCAGACGCTCGTCGCTCCATTGAGGAAGGGTTTGCGCTTCTTTGGGAAACCAGAGGAGCGTCAGTTTTTTGAATTCATCGCTCGGGAGGCGTTTTAAGTGTTCACGATTAATCCAGCGTAATTTTTCAGTGTCAAAAATCGCGCCGCTTTTTTGAATTTTGGCCAAACTAAATTCGGCAATTAATTCTTCGCGGGTGAATATTTCTTTGTCTCCGCCGGGGTTCCAGCCCAAAAGCGCCAAGTAATTGAGAAAAGCATCAGGCAGTATTCCAATCGCCCTGTATTCATTGACTGAAATTGCTCCGTGACGTTTGGAAAGTTTGGTCTTATCTTCGCCAAAGACGAAGGGAATGTGGCAATAAATCGGGCGCGAGGCGCCGATTGCTTCCTGTATCAGTATTTGTCGCGGAGTATTATAAATTCCGTCTTCGCCGCGAATGACATGCGTGACGCCCATTTCAAAGTCGTCCACCACAACCGCGAAATGGTAAAGCGGTTCTTCAATGCTTCTGGCTATTATAAAATCGCCAAGTTCGGTTGTGTCTATGGAAATTTCTCCGCGCACCTCGTCGTTAAAGGTTATGACCTTTTTGGGGCTTTTAAGGCGTATGACGCGTAGCGGAGCGTCAAGTAGAACTTCACCGGGGCCTTCCGTTTCATCTCCCTCGCTTTTGAATTCCGAAACTTTGCTTTCCTCGGAGTAATAGGCGAGACCCGTCTCAAGCAATTTTTCAAGAAATTTTCTGTAAACCAAGGGACGTTCGGATTGGTGATAAACTTCGCTGCAACTCATACCGAGCCATTCGAGGCCTTTGAAAATATCTTCCTCAAATTCTTTTTTGGAGCGGGCTTTGTCCGTGTCTTCAAAACGAAGAATCATTTTGCCGTTTTCTTTTTTGGCCAGCAAGTAATTAAAAAGCGCCGTGCGGGCCGACCCCACGTGTAAGGGGCCGGTCGGGCTTGGCGGGAATCTGGTGATAATGGAAGACATAGAATTAAGAAGTAAGAATTAGGAATTATGAATTAAGATTCGTGGGAAAGCGCAATATCCACTATAACTTTGGCAATTTTTTGGGCGGCGTCTGGTTTCCAGAATTTTAAAGCGCCCTCGGAAAAATTTTTTTGAAGATTGGAATCGTTCAATATTCTTTCAATCTCGTATTCCAAAATACTTGGAGTTAGATTTTTTTCTTCAATCACAACACCGGCGCCGCTTCTGGCGTAAGCGAAAGCGTTGCCGGTTTGGTCATGGCTAATATCTTCCGGTATGGGAATTACAATCGCCGGCTTGCCCCAGGCGGCTATTTCAAAAAGAGTCGAACCGGCGCGAGTTACCACAAGGGAAGCAATGCCGGCACTCATTCTTAAGGCAAGTTCGTTTAAGTAATTGAAGGGACGATAACGATTTGGATATTGGTGGTTTTCCAAAATGGTCGTGGCGGCGCTGATTACATCTTTGTACTTTTCCGGCCCGGTTTGATGAATGACTTGGTATTTATTCAAGAGTTTCGGCAATAAGTCCAAGACGGCATCGTTTAGTTTTTCGGCTCCAAGCGAACCGCCTAAAATTAATATTGTCGGTACCTCCTTTTCAAGTTTTAAAAATTCCGCGGCTCCTGTCTTTATGGGCATCCCGATTTCTTCCCGTATCGGTTGCCCCGTCCAAGCTGTTTTTGATTCCGGAAACAATTTGGCGGTTTCCGGATACGAAACGGCAATTTTTTTGGCAAATTTGGCGCTCCAAGCGCTGACTCGGCCGGGCCTGGTGTCTGACTCATGCATTACGACCGGAATTCGAAATAATCTCCCCGCCACAAGCGCCGGAAAACTGCCGTAACCGCCTTTGCTGAATATCACGTCCGGATATATGACAAAAACGGAAAAAATGGCCCTGATGATTCCGGCCAATGTTTTGAATAAGTCAAAGAAATTGGCGATTGAAAAATAGCGCCTCAATTTTCCCGCTGGAGCCTGCAGAAATTCTATATTGTTATTGAAAAGCAGTTGGCGGTCATACGAGTTTGGCGCCATAAAATAGAGCTTGGGGGCCAAAGCATGCTCTTCTTTAGCCACCTTTTGAATTTCTTTTCCGACAGCAATAATTGGATAAAAATGTCCCCCGGTCCCACCGCCGGTCATTAGTATTTTCATTTGTTTTTCTAGGTTTAGGTTACGGGCCTGTCTGTGTGGAACTTATTGTAGCAAAACTAAGGCCTTTTTCCATCATTTAGGTCTTACGGTATTTAGATATATTGAGGAGAATGCCGACTTCAGCTAGCGCCACCATTAAAGCCGTTCCGCCCTGGCTTACAAAGACAAGCGGAGTGCCGGAGAGTGGGAAAAGTCCCAACATTGAAGCGATGTTTATGAATGATTGAATTATAATCAAAAGTACGATTCCGATTCCCAACAATCCGCCGAATGAGTCCTTGGCATTGCTTGAAACTTTCAAACCCCGCAAGGCAAAAATAATAAAAAGACCGAGTAAAAATAAGGTGCCGATGAATCCGAATTCTTCTCCGGCGACAGCGAAAATAGAATCCCCTATCGGTTCCGGCAAATATTCAAATTTTTGCACGCTTTGCCCGAATCCTCGCCCAGTCAAGCCGCCGGAACCGATGGCGATTAGGGATTGGTTTATTTGGTATCCGGCCTTCTGCTCATCCGCCGCCTCCGGGTTGTAGAAAGTTACTATACGTTCTTTTATGTATGGTTTTGTATAAAAAAGAAAAGAACTGGCTAAAAGCCCGATAATCACAAATGTTAAAATGTGTTTCCAATTTCCTCCGGCAACCATAAGCATAATAAATCCGGTCAAAGCAATAATAAAAAATCCGTCTGTGTCCGGCTGTTTTAACAGCACCACTCCGACCAAGACAGACAGCGTAATTAGCGGTATAACGCCAAACTTGAAAACATGGGATTTATCTTTAATAGCGGAAAGCCAGGCGGCGAAATAAATAACAAAAGCAATTTTTAAAAATTCACTCGGCTGAAAAGAAAACCCCGCGATTTCTATCCAACGTCTGGCGCCATTGTAAGAAAGGCCGATTTCTGGCAAAAACACAAAACAAGTTAAAATGAAGGCGAATAAAAATAAATAAAAAGCATATTTGCGGAATAATCTGTAAGGAGTATTCGTCGTTATTAGAATGGCGATACCGCCAAGCCCCAAGCCGAAAATTAATTGCTTCAAAGCAACAGCGCCAAAGTTAACTCCCTCCCGGCTTAAAAGACCGAGTGAAGCGGAAATAAAAATAATAAAGCCGAAAGTGATGAGTGTCCCCGCAATGTAAAGCAAGGGTTTATCCAGAGTATTTTGTTTCATTCTATTTTCTAATTAACCGATAAGCGCCAGAGCAATACCCAAAATAGCGCAGACCACGCTGACTACCCAATAGCGCATAGTGACTTTATAGGGTGGCCAGCCCTGCGCCTCGAAGTGGTGATGTATGGGCGCCACCAAAAAAACCTTTTTACCGCGGAATTTCTTGGAAAAAACCTGAATGATGTTTGAAAGAGTTGTTATGACAAGCGGAAAAGCGATAATGGGAAGAACTATAAGACCATGACCTTCTCCCAAGGAGTCCGTCATAAAGGCGATAATGGAAAGCGCGATGGTGAGCCCCATCATGCCGGTTTCCGACATATAAAACCTGGCTGGCGGAATATTAAACCACAGAAATGCCAAAATACCGCCGACAACGACCGCGCAAAAAGCGGCTAGGTCCAATTGTTGCTGATAGAAAGCAATACCGGCATAAGCGGAAAACATTGCCGCGAAGACTCCGCCCGAAAGTCCGTCTATGCCGTCAATAACGCCGCCCGAATAAATACCTAAAGCTACAATTACAAAAAGTGGAATCAACAGAGGGCCGATATAGAAATCACCTAAAATCGGAAGCCAAATCGTTGCCACGTCCAATTTGAAATAAAACCACAGCCCGCAAAGGAAGGCGATTGTCGCTACAACTATCAGCCGTTTTTTCAGGGAAAGCCCACCGGCAAAATGATCACCTGTTCCTTTAATCTCGAGATAATCATCCAATAATCCAACTAACGAACCAAAAAGCATGGCGGAGAGAGGTATCCAAGTTTGACTTCTGCTTACAAAATCAAGTTCGCTAAAAATTGAGCCAAAAAAAGAATAATCAAGGAACCATAGAAGAAAAGCGGTGAGCATGACAGAAAGCCAGACGACGACTCCCCCCATTCTTGGCGTCCCAACCTCTTTTTCTTTGTGCAGTTCATTAAAAATTGGCGTCTCCTTGCCATCAAAATCAATTTTTCCGGCTTTCTTTTTCCACATTGAATTTCTGTACAGGTAATCGGTAATAATCGGCGTGATGAGAATGCCGATAACAAAGGCGATTGTGGAAGGTATGAAAACTCTAACTATATCTATTAACATAACTTTATTATTACAATTTTATTCTTGGGCCAGTTTATTTTCCGCTATTCTTAATTCTTCGTCTAGGGCCTCCTTTTTCGCTTTTCTATCGGCCAATTCCCTCCTGAACGATTCATATTCCGGCAAATCCTCCACTTTTGACAAGCCCAAATAAGAAAGAAGTTCAAAAGTCGGCTTGTAGACGAAACTTCTCTTATCTTTTGGATTTTCCGTTCTCTCTATCAAACCGCGAATCAGGAGATTTCTCATTATAAAAGATGAATTTACGCCGCGTATATAATCAATTTCACTTCTCAAGACCGGCCCCAGGTACAGCACGACGGAGAGAGTTTCCAATCCGGCACGCCCCAAATCTTTGTGCAATTCTTCTTTTATAAGAGCTTCTATTAGGGGACTCGTTTCCTTATTGGTACCAAGCATCACTTCGTTTTCTTTTCTCATTAGGACAATACCTCTGCCGGAAAGTTTTTCTTCAAGTAGAGCCAAGGCCTCGCACACTTCCCCCTCTTCCTTTTTTGTGATTTCAGCCAAACGTTTTAGGGATATCGGTTCCCCTTTCCAAAACAGTATGGCTTCAATTAGTTTTTGCAGTTCCATTATTAAGAGAGTTAAAAATCTAGATAATGCGCGGAAGACCCACTTCGGCCGTTTCTATTTCAATATCGCCGAAATCTTCATTTTGAGCCACCGCGACCGTCCCCTGCTTTACCAATTCAAGCATAGCCAAAAAACTTATAATAACATTAATTTTTTCCGCTCCGGCACTTTTGGCAAACTCTTTGAATGAGGTTTTAAGAGAGGTCTGAACTCGCCCGATAA
>CAYHJR010000023.1:7971-11449 GCA_964357075.1 uncultured Candidatus Saccharibacteria bacterium | reverse complement strand
ACTTCAGGATCGGCATAAATAATCATAAATCCTCCGTTACCGGCGCCGAGAAGTTTGCCTCCAATCGCCCCAGCCTCCATAGCTTTCTCATAAATTTTATCAATGTGATTAGTTGTAATCGCGTGATTCAATCCACGTTTAATCTGCCAGGCTTTATTAAGAAGAATTCCAAATTTATTGATATTTTGCTTCTCATCGCAAAGAATATCCGTTGCCTCATCTACCATTTCCCGCATAATGTGGAGCTCTTTTTCTTTCTTGGGAGTATTTTTAATCCATTCCGCCGCCACCTCAGAAGCAGTCCTGGAAAAACCAGTAAAGAAAAACATTAACCGGTCATTTAATTCCTGGAGCCGTTCCGGAGATGCTTTTACAGGATGTACCTCTATCACATTCCCAGGGGCGAAGGTAATCTTATTGAATCCCCCGAAAGCCACGGCTACCTGATCCTGTGATCCGACATTTTCTTTAATAAGATTTTGCTCGACATGAATTGCGTCCATCGCCAGCTTCATTTTTGTTGTCGGCTCTTTTGTAAGCCCGTATAAAGAATGCAAAAGTCCCACCGTAAATGCAGAACTCGAACCAAGACCGGATCGGGCTGGAAGATCCGCAATATTATGGATTTCAATCCCATCTTCTAATTTGAGATACTTGAGAACTTCTCGGACTGAGGGGTGTTCAATCTCATTATATTGATTAGCGGATTCTATTTTAGAATATACAACGCGATATTTCACCGGGAAAAAAGGCGGGTAATAGCGAGCCATAAGATAACAATATTTATCAATAGTGGTTGAAAGAGTTGCTCCGCCATTTTTTTCATACCAGATCGGGTAATCCGTGCCTCCTCCAAAGAAAGACATTCTGAATGGCGTTTTGCTTATAATCATCATATATTTATGGGGCTTTCTGAAACGATTCCGCCACTGGCATCTATAAATTTAAATGTTTTTTGTTTTTTAACCCTATCTTTAAAATTCTCGATTTGCTGACGATTCTTATTAATTACCATAACCTCGTATTTAAGCAATGGCTGCCCTCCTGTATGGGAGCGGCCAAAACTCGCCGCAATAGGCAAGCCGTACGACAAATAGCCGTTAGCATTAAAATTAAAACAAAAATCCAAAAGTGCCGCATTAGTCATTGTCTCTTTTGGAAATCTTGTCGTATTTTGCAAATACACTTCCTTGCGCATGATCATATTACTTTCCGGAAAAGCGCGTCCGGTCTTAAGCCAATAAAAAAACCAGCTTTCTTTTTGAGGAAGCTCTTGTTTCCAGAAACTGCTTAGTACCACAAGAAGACGCGAAGGCGTTAATTTACCGAATAAATTCCACAAACGCCGAAATGAAGCAGGACGGCGCCAATCAATTTTAGCGGCTATTGTACTTAAAGGTTTGGTTTGCGAACCAAACCGCTCATCTTTTAAAAATCCAGCATAAGCGTAATGCGGTCCCATAAGTTTTCCATCCTCGCTCATATTAAAAGGAATACCCCATACTAAGGAAATTTCAGGACGTTCTTGAAGAACATCCACACAACGCTTAAACCAGTCCTTGTCTAAATATCCGTCCTGGCCGCATAAAAGAGTAAGATACTCGCCCTTAGCAAGCACAAGAGCTTTATCTAAAGCATGCCATTGGCCCTCGTCCGGCTCGGAACGTAAAATAATATTATTATATTTTGCCGCGTATTCTTTCACTATTTCCAGAGTTTTATCAGTAGACGCTCCGTCCATAATAATCAGTTCCCAATTTGGATACGATTGAGAAACTACGGTTTGGAGCGTTTCCCGTATAAACCGTTCGTCATTTCGAATTGCGCAGATAATTGAAATTAATGGTTCTTTTGCCATGCTTTTGTATCTTTTATAACCTCATTCAACCCGTCTTCTAAAGAAAATTGGGGCTTCCATGACTTGAGAAAATTTTGCGGTACGCCGAGCGAAGGCTTACCGGTTTTTGAACCAAATAGAACCTCTACCCCCAGATTTTTACCAATAAGTTGGGCTATTGTTTTAACGGAAACCCATTCGCCACTTGTAATATCCGCTTGCTTTTGCCCAATATCAAATTGATGAACAAGTGCCTCAACGCAATCTTTCACATATAAAAATTGACGCGTTTCCTCGCCGTTTGTCAAGAGTGTAATTTTCCCTTGAAACGCTTGAGAAATTAGGTCAGGGATCAGATGACTTTTTTCTCCAACCGGTTCCCATCCATATACATTCCAAAGGCGGGCAATATGCCCTCCTAAAATCCGCGTCCAGAGCTCTCCCACCCGTTTAGTTACTCCAAGAGTAATCATATCTGGCGACAAAACCGCCTGCGAACTTACGAAAAGAAATGGCTTGCCCGACTTTTCCAAACACCGGAAAACAGATTGGCACAGCTGAAGATTGGAATCTAAAATTTCAGCTTCGTAAGCAGGAGTGGTTTCGCGTTTCCAAACACCAACATCCCAAGCCACAAACCAGACTCTATCAGCCCACTCAAACTGGCTGAAATAATTTTCTGATTTCTTTAAATCGTGGCCTTCTTTTCGATTAAGAACTACGACCTCTTCGCCTCTTTCTTTAAGAAACGCGGCCAAGTTCGAACCGATAAATCCTTTTCCTAGAATCAAATTTTTTCTTTTCTCACCGCCAACCATATTATATTTAAACAAATAAGTTGCAGCTTAAAAATAACATTAATGAACATAAAGGTCAAAAATAAATAATAACCACCTTTCTAAAAAGGGGCTTATTATTTATTTTTCTTTATTGCTATTTTTATTTTATTAACAACCCTATTAATCTCCTTTTGCGATAAAATCTTTCTTTTATTTATATCGCTATCTATATTCCCCAACAAAACTTTAGGAATGATGTGAAAATGAAAATGCTTTATGCTTTTACCAACGTTATCGCCGTCCCGCCCCAAAATTGAACAGTCTTTATATCCGAACGAGTGGAGTATTTTTACGGCCAAACCAACTAAGTGAATTATCTCCTCTTTTTCTTTTTTTCTCAAACCTAAGAATGATTCAATGTGTCGCTTGGGAGCAACCAACAAATGATCCTTATGGTAAGGTGCCAGCGCGTAGGTTAAAAAAGAAAACTTCTTTTCAATAATTCTTTCCCTTGGAGAACAAAAAGGGCATTGTTTTGATTTTTTCAGAAAATCACTGTATAACACGTTGTTTATAAATTCGAAAAATGATTCCTTCTTATAATTTGGTATCCTTTTATTAATTCTTCAATTCCTTCCGGTAAAGAAATTTTTGGCTTAAAACCGGTTTTTTCTATTTTTTCATTGCTGACAATATAATCCCTCTTGTCCGGATCTTCTCCAATTTTTGCCTCTGAAAAATAAAAATCGGGGAGTTGTTTTTTTATTTCCTGGCACAATTCCATTTTACTCAGATTAGCGTCGCTTAAACCCACGTTGTACGGCTCGTTTTTCATCTTATCAAAATTTTCCATCGCGTGAAT
>CAYHJR010000023.1:0-7871 GCA_964357075.1 uncultured Candidatus Saccharibacteria bacterium | reverse complement strand
TCCGCGCTTGAGAAGTTCCGGAGTCAAAATCGAACCTATGTATCCCGCGCCTCCTGTAACTAAAATCTTCATAATAATATTCTATTATAATGAATTGACGTAAAAATAAAAGTCCTTTATGCTTCATCGTAGCACAAAAACAAGTTCATATTCATAAATGAAAGGAGAGGGCAAATGCGGATTGCAATGGTCTATCCGTTACCGTCGCCATCATCACCTCAACACAACCCCGCGCTCTCCATAATCTATCCTGGTAGAGCTGCGGAAGATGCTGGACACCAAGTTAGCTTCTGGGATCCCCGCCTCGACAACGAGGAGAGTCTCTGGAAAAACATTCAAGAAGCTGACACTGTGGCTCTAAGCTCATTGTCAGGCTTCCAACTTGGCGAATCCATACGGATAGCCAAAGAATGCCGGAGAAGGTTTCCACAGAAACCGATCATCTGGGGAGGGGTTCATGTAACCTTCCAGCCTGTGCAATCCCTACGTGAGAATTTCGTTGATTTCGTGATTCTCGGAGAAGGCGAGCTTCGTTTTCCAAAGCTGCTTGCGGCTATAGAAACAAGCCGCGGTTTCAAGGACATCGATGGCATCGGCTATAAACCGACAAGCGTTGGCTTTACCTCTTCTCCCGAAGAACTCTCAGGCTTTGAACCTCGCGACACATCGACTTTCGGAGTAAAGCTTCGAACGATCGTGGGAGGAAAAAAGAAAATCATCGAAATGCAAGACCCCGACGGCGTGTACGAAGGAAATATCTTCATTCGGAAAAGAGGGCTTGTGGTAAATTTGAAAACACAGTACGTCCACCCTCTGTCGCCGAAAACAGAACGCCTTTTCCGCTCGGCGGCTATACGCAATGAAGTGATGCTTCAAACATCAAGAGGGTGCAGCTGGTCTTCAACGTCCTGTGAATTCTGCTCGGTTGCCGGTCAATACACGCAGAACGACCCCCAAACCGGGCGAACCAGTTCCGTTTACCGCTACATCCCCTACGAATTGTTCGAACGAGATATTTTCGATATTTACAACGTTCAACCTTTCACCTTCATCGATCTGGAATGCGAAAACTCCGCCTGGGTTTTGAAAGACCAACGCTATATCGAACTGCTTCATAGACTCAAAATCCAATATCATCTCCACCTCAGAAGCGATCAGATCAAGAGCGAAGAGATGGTCAAAAAACTCGCCGAAACCGGATGTGTCCGCATACACGTGGGCATGGAGAGCGGAAACGAAGAAACACTGACGATCATGCTGAAAAACGAAACGATCAATAGCCATTACGCCGCTTCCAGGCTTCTGGCAAAGTACGGCATCGGCCTGATCTGCGCCTGGATCATCGGAAATCCTGGTGAATCCGAAAAATCGATTTTCGACACGCTCCGCGCATCGGACGAGATCAGAGCAATCCATCCTCAAGGAAAAACCAGAGCGATAATTTACATTCTCATGCCTTTGCCCGGCACTATTGCTTTCGAGCGGGCGAAACGCGAGGGGTGGCCACTGCCGACAGACATGGAAGGATGGACCAAAATGTCTGCCGCCTACAACCCCACTCTTCCGGCATGGATAAACAACCTTTATTTCATCGCCGGATTCCATCACAATCGCCATCATAAGGCCCGTCAGAACTGGCCAGGATGGTGGCGACTCGTTATTCTGCCCTTCGAACTCATCATCGAATGGAGATGGAAACGAGGTGTCTCGCTCAAAAACCGCCGCTACTTTTCGTATTTCGCTTTTGAGCAGTGGTGCATAAATCGGCTACTGCGCTGGCGGAGCCCGAAAGCAGTTGGCGAAGGACAAGGCCACGTTCCCAAACTTCTCGAACGGTTGATGACCAGCCTCGGCGGACATTGATCGTCCCGACATTGCACATTTTTCAAGCCCCGCCATAGTTGTTGGCGGGGCCCTTTTTATATTTTTTATCTGGAGTACATAAATTCAATTTAAAACTCATCGTATTCTTGAAGCCAAACATTCAATAACTGGTTATCTTCTTTTCCCATAAGCGACAAAGAAAGAATTTCTTTCGCCGCCTCTTTCGCATTAATAACTATTTGGTCATTCTTAAAACACGTAATTAAAATATTTGGCATTTTATTGCTTCCGTATTTTTGATAAAAACTCTCCGGCAATAAATCCCCTACAATATTTAAAATCGGATCGCGCAATTTTTCTGGCACATATCGGAGATATTTTCCGATTTTCGGAAGATTTTCCGCGTGCTTCGCAAGTCCGTTATTGAGCAATCGGATTTTTAAATTTTCAAATCCCATTTTTTTCAGGATAAAAGAAAATTTTGGTTTATCCCATAAATCTTTATGTATCGCCCAGCCCGCCTCCTGCGAACCGATAATATGCCTCGCTAACTGCGCTCTTCGTTTTAAAGATGTTGTGTTTAAATAAAATCTTGAACTTGTCGCAAAATCGGGAGTTTCAATAACCAACACTCCGCCAGACTTCAACCAACTCCTCCAGCGAGTAAGAAGTTTCAACACTTCTGCGCGAGTGAAATGTTCAAACATATGATGGCTTCTAATCTCATCGACTGAATTTTCCGGGTAAGAAAGCGTCCGAATATCAGCCTTGATATCCACTTTGGGTTTCATTACGGTATGTTCCCCTTCCGGAAAATCAATATTCACATACCCTTCAAGATATTTTTCACCGCAACCAAGATGAAGCTTAAGAGGCCGTTCCATATTACACTTCCTTCGGATTAACAGGGAAATAAAATTCAACTCCTTTATCTATCAAAGCCTGGTTGTTAGCCAAAATCTCCTTTTTAAAATTCCAAGCCAGAACATAATAAATATCGGGCAATTCCTTTAGCTCTTTCTCAATCACAATGGGGATATGCGCCCCCGGCGAATAAAGACCCCGCCTCAATTCATTCTTTTCAACCAAATAATCTAAATGGTCGGTTCCAATCCCGAAATAGTTTAACAAAGTATTGCCTTTTACTGGCGCGCCCATGCCATAAATTTTCTTGCCTTGTTTTTTGGCCCCAGCAAGATATCGAAGATTTTCTTTTTTCATCTCTTCAATTCCCTTGGCAAATTGGAGATATGTCGAAAATTCATTACTTTTACTTTCAATCTCCTGCTTAATTAAATCGACAAGTTGCGGAGATTTTTCCTTTTTGCCCACATGAGTTACAAAACTAATTATTGACCCGCCGTGAATAGAAGAAAGATGCGCGTCAAACATAGACAGGCCATGGCGATTTAATAATGTTTCCACGTTTTTCAAATTATAATAAAGCAAATGTTCGTGATAAATTTGGTCAAACGCCAAATTCTCCACAATCCGCTTCATATATAAAAATTGTACCGCAAATACCCCGTTTTCCGCCAGAATTTCTTTTATCGCGTCGCAAACTGAATGCAATTCTTCAAGATGGAAAAATATGCCGGCGGCGTTGATAACATCAAACTTTTTATTCAATTTTCTTGCGGAATCCAAATTAAAAAATGCGTGGAGCGTGGGAATACCCGAATCATTCGCAATCTTGGCGGGCATTTCAGCCGACTCCACGCCCTGCACTTCATAACCAAGATTCTTAAAGTGTTTCAGTTGAGTCCCGTCGTTCGAACCTATATCAAGAACAGATTTTTTTGAAATGTTTTTGAAAAATCTATTATCAATCTCTTCGGCTACGGATTTAAAATGTTCGCTTAAAGTTTTAGTAATACCCGAGAGATAAGTATGCTCGCCAAACATAGTTTCTTTTGGAACAGTGTAATCAAGTTGAGGAGTGCTGCAATCCACGCAAAAAACCACCCGTAGCGGATAAAACGGCTCTTTACCTACGTCTTCTTTCTTTAAAAAATTATTGCCCCAGGGCTGAAAACCGAGATCAATAGCTACTTTTAAATTGGCAGAGTCGCAAACTCGGCATTTTTTAATCAGCCGCTCTGGATCGCAAACAATATTTGGGGAGGAATTATCACTCATTTATTGAAAATACCACGCAGAAAAAATTCTTGCAACTAAATCAATACATCTTCACCATACGAGAATTTTAATTTAGTAAAAAGACACTTGAAAACAAATTGTTTGTTGATATAATGCAAAAAGTGAAATAATTGTGCTAAATTCTAATTCCATCTAAGACAAAACAAGATAAAATATAAAATTGGTCCGTAATGACAGATCCATTATTATAAATATATCTCCAAGGTTTTTCCTAAAACAACTGCGCGTAATTTGTACAATGTAGTCCCGTTATATATAATTTTTATATATTTATATTAATACCGTACATAAAAATTATTACACGAAATGGATCTTTCCCCTGAAACTGATTTCTCTCGAAAAATATTAGATTTTGCCATAGTAACACTCACAACATGTGCGGCGTTTTTGTTTATTTTTAGGACAGGAAATATAAAAGACGGGATAGTAAAACCTTTTGATTTTCTTATTGCAATAACTGGATTATTTCTCTTATTTTCCTTAACTTATCCTCATTTCAGAAACAAAATAAAGTCCGTGAAGAAAGATCTCTATTTTTATTTATTTTCTTTTTTTCTTATTCTTCTTTCTATTGCAATTGGACAGGTAATAAGCTTATTTTTTTATGGAAATACAAACATCTCTGCAACCACTCTTCTTTATATAAAGGTTATATTTAACAGTTATGTATTTCTTATAATCGCTTTTTTGGTTTATTCATTCCCTGGAATGCTTTCAAAAATTAACAAAGCGATGTTTCTTTCTCCCATCTTAATAATCCCCGTTATTTTTGGTCGCTTCAAAAACGCATACTATAACAGTATTAGGTTAAACGGTCTTTTTTCTGACCCAAACGTCTTTGGTAGCTTACTTATTGTAATATTTCTAATAGGCCTAGCGCTTTTCCTTGATGCAAAAAAAGCTTGGTATAAATATCTTATCGTTGGATGGCTCGGCTTTATAGCAAATCTTATATTTCTAACTAGTTCAAGGTCTGCATGGATTTCTCTTCTTTTTGGTATTTTTATTTGGGTTTGTATTTATTTCTTTACAAAACAAAAGAAAAGGGTTTTTTCTCTTATTGTCGCTACTACAATATCGCTCGTGGTTGGATTTTTCTTCATTCCAAATAATACAAAACCGTATTTTATAGATAGATTTTTTGGCGAAAAGATAGTAAGAATATTAATCCAAAAGGAGAATTTGCCTAACTTTGTTTCACAATACAAATATGGATTAATAAGCAATCAAATAAGGCCTTTTATCTGGAAATTTGCTCTGGTTAATATCAAAAAAAATCCGCTTGGTTTTGGGTTCGTCTACCTAAATAAAAATCCTTCTGTTATTAAGGGGGAGGCTGTAGATTTCACTTCTAATATTTTTTTAGAAATTACTATTTACGGAGGCATTATGGGGTTATTTGCTTTTCTTCTCTTTCTTCTAAGGATTGGCGGAGAATTTAAACGCTATATGAAAACGCTAACCGATACAGAACTTGTCTGGGGAATCGCAATTATCTCTCTTATCACAGACCTCTCTTTCACTGATGGGTTTCTTTTCAGAAACCTGTGGTTTACACTTGGCATTGGTTTGGGAATAATTTTAATCAAAAAATATCCTCAAAAAACTTCTGATGTTTCCGCGCACAAACTAACCGAAACAAACGTAATTATGAATAAAAACGAAATTTTATCTACTCCTCAAAATCCATAACTTATATCCATTATTTAGACATAAATGAGGATAAATTATTTTTTCATATACCTACACCATATCTTGTTTTAATAAAAAAAGACATTTGAAAACAAATAGTTTATTGATATAATGCAAAAATATATTCACGAGTAAAAAACGTAATCCGCGACGGAGGCCTGCAACTTCTTTTTAAAAAGATTTGGCGAAGGATAAATCTCGGTTATCTGGATTTCTTTTATCATCAGATGCCACGTGGGTTGCCCTCGGTACAAATGGCGGCAAAATTTTATAACACAAACGAAAAAGATATATTTGTGGTAAAAAGAATATTAGGCTCCTTCAATAAGACATTGAAGGATGAACAAATCTACACTCCTAAAAAATCCTATATAGATGCATGGGATGACAATAAAGAAAAAATCAAGATGATTTGTTCGAGATTCTATCCGCTGGCGATCCGCGCCGCGTTGTTGATTATCTCTCTAACATGCATAAGCACAAAGCAACCTACGGAGTGTCGGGAAACTCGGAAGATTACGATCGGATGATTGCGAATCCGAACTTAAGAAAAAAAAGAGGTGCTCTCATAAAAGATATTCTTGTTTCTTTCGCGGAGGCACTGGCAATTGTGCCGTATGAAGCAATTGTGCCGTATGTTGCCAAAAAAAATATATGAAGATTCCGACCGACTCGCAAATGAAATTGAAAGAAGAATTGGAATAAAAATATTTCCACCCGAAATCGACGGGGGACTTTTTAAACTCGTGCTTAAAAATGGGTCTTTTGATGAACGCGATTTATGGTCTTTATACGCGGCCTGGCGAATCAATTGCCTCGCGGAAAAAAATTCAGCAATTGCTGAAATCGGTGCCGGAATGGGAAAAGTCGCCATGTTTACCAACCGCTTTCATTTCGAAAATTATTCCATTTTTGACCTTCCTCTTATGAATGTGATTCAAGGATGGTATCTAATCGAAGCGCTCCCAGATAAAAAAATAACGCTTTACGGCGAAGCAGAAAAATCCCAAAACACGGTTAAAATAATGCCGTACTGGGAATTCGAAAAAAGGGATAAAAAATATAATTTGGTATTAAACCAAGATTCTTTCCCGGAAATAAACAGAAATGTAGTTGAGGCGTATCTAAATAATATAAAGAAATGCGCTAAATATTTCTTAAGTATAAATCACGAACACCAAGCTCCTTTGTTCTCCGGTTCAGAAAATCGTAACCTGGTAGTCCCAAATATTGTTGAAGGAGTGGGCGGCTTTGAACGAATATACCGTTTTCCCTTCTGGCTCCGGAAAGGTTATGCGGAAGAGTTGTATAAAATTAATTAGAGTGGCTTCCCCATCATCCTAAAAATATCCTCAAAACGTTTTTCTATTGAATGTTCTCGTATAGTGCGTTCGTAACCTTTTCTTGCAATTTCTTCCCGTTCTTCTGGATGGGACAAATAGTATTGAATTTTTTCTACAAGATCTTTTTCATTCTTATACACAACTATTTCTTCTCCAAGTTTATAATAATCTCTAAGATCATCCGCGTCTTCGGTTATTTCCATAGTTCCGCACGCCGGCACTTCGAAATTTCTGGCCTTTACCCAAAGATTTCTCTTCATCAACCACGAACGGACATTATCGAAGAAATTCCAAATATCAAGTTTTATCGGCAGTCCCTTTTCTCCCAAGTTCGCGTGGCGAAAAAATAAACGAGCAATCGATCTCCAGCCGATGTAAAAAGAGGCGGTATTTAAAGACAATACAATTTTACTTCTATTGATAATTCTTATAAGTTCTTCCTGACCCACAGACCCATCAGGCCAACCCAATCCCCTGACAAAAACATTTATACCCGCTTTTCTGACAACTTCAATAACCCGAGCCCGGGGCTTACTCCAAAGGCCGACAAAACTGACATCAATGTCTTTTTTTATTCCATCGAGCTTGCGATAAAATTCAAGATTCGCTCCCGGCTGGTGATGAATAATATTTTTACATCCGATACTCTTATACTTTTTTACTGCCCTGGAATCATAAGTCACTATCCAGTGGAAATACTTGGCGAAATGACGGCTTATTCTTTCCCATCGCCACGTGTCGTCATCGCCGATATAAACAAAGGTGGCAAAATTCTGATCGCGCATCTTCTGAAGAAGTTCCTCTCCCCAGTCGTATTCGTTAAATCCGGCAAAACAAACGTCGGGTTTTTTT
>CAYHJR010000022.1:0-11517 GCA_964357075.1 uncultured Candidatus Saccharibacteria bacterium | reverse complement strand
CCCGCGGGTGGTCCATTACCAAAAGCCCCGAATTTCTGAAATATTGTTCAAAAGCCGGACCGCCCGCCACTTTCATATCAAAAAGTTTATTGAAAATTGAGATGAGCTCGTTAACGACGAAAGTTTTTTGCTCGGGAAATCTTTCATCAAATTCCAGCATATTAAGTCCCATGGGGCGCGCCATGTGAGACGGGTCAAAATAAATTACATCATTCACCCTGTCATGCGGCACGCTGGCCAAAACGTCCTCTATATCACTCCCATGCGGGTCAATCATGCAAACTCCCTCCCCGTTTTTAATGTCCTGCATAATCATATTTTTCATGAAAACCGATTTCCCGGTTCCGGTTTGCCCCACGATGTAGAAATGTCTGCCTCTGTCATCCGGCGCAAAGTAAACATCGGTGGCGATATTCCGATGGCGGTTTATACCAAGCAATATGCCTCCTTTTGTCATTTCCTGCGGCAAGGGCGCCGAGGCCGACTTCGATTGCTTCAATTCCGAAACAGAAGAGGCGCTTTCGGTCGGAAAATGGAAGAGGGTTGAGAGCTCACGAATAGACATTGGAAGTGACTCTTTTCTCTCAAAAACTCTAAAAGCAAAGTCTTCAATCAGTTTATTTATTTGCCCCAAGCCGTAGCGTTTGAATACAAGGGAGTTACCCAAGGTGTTTTCAAACTGGTGGAATGTTGCTTCCAAATCAGAAATGATGCTTTCCGCCCTTTCTTTGCTATCTGCCGACACTACCAAACGCACACCAACGGAAAAAATTGGTGTTTCGATTTTTTCCTGTAAAGATTTCTTGGCTTCGTCTACCTTTTGGCTAGGCGGTTTCACTTCATCTTTCTTTTTTGAACTCCATAATAAATCTTTAACCAATCCCCCGACTTCTTTTCCTAAATCCCCCACCAATGTCTCCGGCATATTAAGAGCCGTCTTTATTGGCACGCCTTTGTTCAAATCATCAAGCGCTTTTTTGAATTTGGCCACATAATCCACCGATGGCGGCGCCACCAAAAATTGTATGGACGCGCCCTCGCCGACTTCGGCAATTTTTGAAAAAGCATTTAAAACAATTGTGAGTGGGTCATAATCAAACTCCTGGTAACATTTAAGACGAAACACCGCTTCGTGCTTGTACGAGGCGTAAGAGGCAGCCACATGCCCTTTGTCTTTAAAAATATTGTAATCGTTCTTTTCTTCCCTGATTTTGCCGTTCGGAAAAACCGAAAGCATTTGTTTTTCAAAAATGCTTTTCAATTCGTCCGGCACAGCCGCGTAAAACACCACATCTCTTTTTTCGTTGGAGACCGCAATTTCAAAAGAAAGCCAACGATGCTGGTCTCCTATCGCATGCGGAATCGCCCCGGCGTAAAACTGTTCCATGGAGGAAAGCAATTCCTTGAGAGATTTTTTTTCTTCCTTGGGGTCAAGCGGAAGCGCCACTTCATATAGAGTCATTTTGAGCGCGTGGAAAAGCGGGGATTTTTCCGAGAGTCCCAAAACCGGCAAATTTTTCTTAATGTATTGCACCAAAACCCGATGAAAATCATCTTCCAACTGCGCGTCATCCATTTTGGAAACAACGTGCAGGGTATTTAATAACCCCTTGCTGTCTAAAATCCCAAGCAATTCTTCTATTTTCTTATCCGTGCCTTTGGGAGAAAGGTCTAGAACAATCGCCTCATGCTCGTGGGGCTGTAGCGGATTTTTAAGCGAATCCTCCGGATTAAGCTGGCTGTATCCTTTTAGTTTTTGGGAAATTACTTCTTCCCGAGAATACGGCTCGTTATTGTGTTCGTGAATTTTTTCCTGCTCCAAAACGCGCGTTCGCAAATACGCTATTTCTTCTCGGGGCGAATTAAATTTAAAAGGGGCAATTTCTTTGTTTGGTTGCATTTTATCCGCCAACTCGCCTAAGGCGAATTTGCTTAGTGAATTATATATCCTTTACTGAATTACTAAAAACAAAACCCAGCCCCAGTCCGCCTTGGGCGGACTGGGGCTGGGAAATGAAGGGATTTGCGAGGCGGAAAACAAAGCGATTGTTGGAGTTCCACCTATTCCCCGCTTTGGCGTCGTTAGCGTTAAGCCACAACTCGCCCTCGTTCCGGTTGAGGGTGAACACATTCGGGTTGCCGTCGCGGTCAATAGTGTATGAAGCGCCATCCGTGCCACCATCCCTTGAGATTCAATTAAAGTGCTTTTAGGATTGCATTTTATTCAGCACCTTTAAAGTGCCTTAGCGCCTCACACCAAGTATCTTCATTTTTTAGAGTTACATACACCGCGCTACCTGAAGCCGTAACCGCAAGTATTCTGGGTTATATGGATACTGGATTCGGCCGCCGGAAGCCTAAGTTTTGACTATTGACCGCCAGCAGATTCGCCTACTACCAAACACATAGTATCAAATACTAAAAATGGAGGCGACTCCCCTGTTCGCCTTCAGGCGAACAGGGGAAAAGTACAAAGGTTCAAAGTGTCAAAAAGTTTTAAGTTTCAAAGTGTCCAAGTTCAACTTGCGAGGCGGAAAACAAAGCGACGGTCGGAGTGCCACCCATGCCCCGCTCTGGCGCCGCGAGCGTAAAGCCACAACTCGCCCTCGTACCGGTTGAGGGTGAACACATTCGGGTCGCCGTCGCGGTCAAAAATTGGTTCCATGCCAATAAGAAGCCATCTATCTCCCAAATACGCCAATCGTAGAAGAGGGCCGACTTCCGGAGGGCAAAGCCCCAGCCCAAGTTCTTTTGCCCTTTCAAAAATTCCTTCGATTGTCGCGCCATTTGGAAAACCAAGGTCATTCACGGTCAAACTAACCAGATTTATTTTTTCTTTATTTTTTGAGATAACAAATTTTTCGCTTTCCAATAAATGATCTGTCCACCCCGAAATTTTGATGTCTCGGGATTTAAGCTCCGTCTTTAATTCATTTTTGCTTTTGCCCCCCGTTTCAACCCCATATTTTTCAATTTTCCTATTTGGAAACGAAATATAAACATTTTCAAAACCTTTTTGAAAAACTCCCGGGAATAGCTTCCCGATGTAGTTTTTGGTTTTTTCTGTGATCTCATTTTGATTCCAAGCAATTTCTTCTGGTCTGCACTCAAAAACAATTGGCGCGTCCTCTTTGTGATTACGCTTTGAGAGCAATTCTTCTATCCGCGGGTCTTTTTCATAGCCAAATCCTTCAATAACTCCATCTATTTCATAAAGAAAGACAAGTTCCTCTCTGCTTAACCCCTTACTCTCTTTCATCTTCCTTTCTATTTCCGTCAGGAGTTTCATATCGGCATCTCTTTTATCATACATATCTCCCCCCGGAAGCCCTTTTTTTCTTTCTTGTTCAATTTCATTCATCCGACCTTCAAGATTTTGGTCTTTGGCTATACCTCTAATTTCTTTGACATTTCCATTCTCAACATAAATGCAAATCCTCGGAATGACGCTTTCACCTTTTTCATTTTCTGAAAAATAAATATGCAGGTCTCCGTTTTTTAAATATCTCTCCATATCAGCCAAATTTGTAGCTATGCACCACGGTGAGCCGTATCCTTGCAATCTCTTCATAGCGCTGTTAGCGTCTGCCCCTTGGGAAATAATCTCCCACTCACCTTTGTCAGAGAGGACTTCTTTCCTTTCATTTTTATTCTGTATTAGAAAGCGAGCATAGAGCGCGTTGAAATCCTTTTCTTCATCGGGATTTTGAGTAATGTGCGTATATACCAAACCGAGCGCCCCTTGGTCTAATTCTGGAAACGGGGCCAGTGTCTGAGGGAATCTTCTTTTAAATTCTTGTTTTTCTTCATCTAATTGACCAAGCTTGCTAATGGCTTTGATTATTAAATATTTAAACCATGTCGGATAACTTGAATCCCCGCTCGTTAAATAGTCCATCCAATGACTCAGAGTTTCTTCTTGAATGTTTCGGGCTTCAATAACTTTTGCTTTATATATTTCAATCAGCTTGCTGTCTCTTTCCTCTCCTTGCAATTCTCCAAGTTTTTCATCTGCTTCTGACACCTCCGCACCTCTGCCCTCTGCTCTAGCTACCTCCTTTTCTGCCTTAAACAAGTTCCTGGCAATTTCCTTTAGAAGTTTGCGGTTTTCCTGACCATCTTTTTTGTAAACCTTGATTACCGCCAGATTCAAAATAATCATTTTTAGTTGCTCAACAGCCGTATTATTACCCTTGGCCTTGTTTTTATACTTCAAAATATTCTCAATTCTTTTGAGGTGAATGTTTAATTTGTCTTCATCTGAAAGGTCTTCCGGGGTCATCTCTGGATCCTCCCGCAACACTTTTTTCACCGACCTCTTTATCGGCTCTGAATCAGCCAATTCCGGATATGATTTTTTGAGAAATTCAGGTTTTTCCATTTGGCTAAAATACACTAATAAATCATTTTCATCAAACTGTTACTCAATAAACCGCCATTCCAGATTACCTCATCATTCCAGATTAATCTCTCATTTTAATCTCTCATTGCAAAAACCCTTCACAAAAACCACTCATTATCTATTCTAGTATTCTTAAGAATTTGAGAATGGTTTGACCACGGCCTGTAAGTTTGTGCCTGACAAAATTTCCTTCATGCCTTTTCATAACCAGTCCGGCAATCATTAATCTATTTATATGCCCCGAAGTATTATTAAAATTAGTTTTAATTGCGGTTGAAATTTCATCAACCGAAAGTTCTGGATTTCTATGTAGCAAATCAAGAATTTCAAGTCGTCGGTGACTGGCAATCCCTTTTGTAATTGTCTCCATTTTTCTCCAACTCATCATATCCACAAATACTACCACACCCTAATTATCTATACCACTATTCCATGGAATAGTGGTATAGATAATTAGGAAATTAAGTAGATGAACGAACGAGCCAAATTGGTATTAGCTAAAGGCCGTTATAATTTCTGGCCCTTTTTCCGTTACCAAAATAGTATGCTCAAAATGCGCCGAGAATTTGCCGTCAGCTGTTTTGAATGTGTAACCATCATCATCCAAAATCACGTGCTTAGTGCCTTCGTTTAACATGGGTTCAAGCGCCAAAACCATACCAAGAACAATCACGGGACTTTCACCTTTTTCGCAATAATTATGAATATATGGCATCTCGTGAACCCTGATGCCGACACCGTGCCCGCCCAATTCTTCAACAATGCCTAATTTCAACGGTTTCACATATTTTTCTATTGAACACCCGATATCATTTATCTTATTGCCCACATGGCACTCCTTAATTCCTATTTTCAAAGATTCACTTGTGGCATCAATTAGTTTTTGAGCGGCTTCCGTAATTTGTCCGCAGGCAACAGTTACTGCCATATCAACGCAAAGTCCTTCATGCCAAAGTCCAATATCCAAACCGACAATATCTCCTTCCTTCAATATTTTTTCTTTTTCGTTCGGAATGCCGTGCACTATTTCTTCGTTTATTGAAACGCAAAGCGTAGCTGGGTATGGCCTCTCCGCCCCGCGAGGAGTGTAATTTAAAAATGACGGCGTATCACCAAAATCTCTAATAAGTTTTTCCGCCAATTCGTCCAGTTCGCGCGCCGAGACCCCGGGGGAAACTTTTTTCATGACTTCGCGCAAAACGGAAGAAAGATGTTTCCCGCCTTGACGCAAAATCTTTATTTCATTTTCGCTCTTAACTATCATTTTGTGCCGAAAATTGATTCTACCAGGTCTCCGTGAACTTTTTCAATCGCCTGCTCCCCATTAACTTCAATCAATCTATAGTCCGGCTTTTCGCGAAAATAATTTATAGCCGGCAAGGCGTCAATGTCAAACCAAGAAAGGCGCTTTTCAATTACATCTTCACTGTCATCGCTTCTGCCACGAGAAAGTAATCTTTCTTTTGACCATTCACGCGAAACTTTGACGTGAACAATCACAGGTTTTTCACGTTTATAAAATTTAAAAGCTGAGTCCAGAATGGGCGCTTCGTTGAAACGTCTCGGAACACCGTCAATAATTAAATGTTCATCGCCTCGCAAATTTTGCACCAAAAGATTGGACCAAGCCCAAATGGCCAAAAATTCCGGCTGTAATCCGCCTTGGCTGTTTACACTAGAAGCTAAATTGCCAGTATAGGTCTTGTCTTGAAGCAAATCGCGGAAGGTCTTGCCATTTTCCAAATAAAAAACCGGCGTTTCGCTTTTGCTCTTCAAATAATTAATCAAAAGCTTGGCTTGCGTGCCTTTGCCGCAACCGGAGCGCCCCACAAAGACAGCTGTCAGCTTTTGGCTGTTAGCTTTTAGGTTAGATTCGAAATCCATAACATTTTAAGCTTACCACACCAAATATTTAAACATTACCTAAAAAAGGATTCTTCATATTAAATACGATCTTTCCAACGTCATTGATTTGGTCGGGATGGATACCATATTTCATTTGATACAACTTGCCTACAGCACAAAACAAAGCATCGCTATAATTAAATCCTATTTTTTCAGAAACACTTTTTACTTCTTTCTCTGATTTCCCTTCCACTTCAACAAATGGCTCTAGGAACGGCCATTCGTCAATGGTAATTTCAACATCATCAAGTTTCCAAAGCTCACGCTTCGTTTCTTGGTATGATTTTGGTTCACATCCTATGGCTTCTAAAAGTTTCACTGCCTCATCAAAATTATCAATGTTTAGGCAAATTTCTTTCTGATTTTCAATTTTGTTACCGTCCACAATCTTTAAGCTCATTGTAATTTTATCACCCTCATCACGAACACGAAGCCAGGCATCACCTGACCGTTTTTCTTTAGGAAGATGAAAAGGAATCCTTTTCTGCAAATACTCTGGACGCATTAATTGAGCGCCTGCCTTTTTTAGACGTTTGCGAATCTCGTCTTTGTTTACATCAATAAATGTTGCTTCATATTCTATGTTCATTTTTAAATTATATTAGGTTCTATTTTTATCTAGAGCAATAAAATATTTTGGGTTAAAGCTAAAAGCTAGAACCTGAAAGCTGTAAACTGGTTCTAATATTCTCTCATTGATACTTGCGCGTCAATTTTGCGAATCAAGTCAATCACAACCGAAACAACGATGAGAAGTGAGGTGCCTCCCAAAGCCAGTGTCTGGATGCCGGTTGCGCCTTGCATAATTAACGGGAGTACGGCGACTGAACCCAAGAAAATGGCGCCGACCAAAGTGATGCGGAGCAAGATTTTGCTAATGTGAAGCGCGGTCGATTGTCCCGGTCGCACGCCCGGAATAAAGGCGCCATTTTTCTGCAAATTGGTTGAGATTGATTCCGGGTCAAAAGTAACGGCGGTGTAAAAATAAGTGAAAAGAAAAACCAAAATAAAGTAGGCGATGCCGTAGAGCCATTGATTGGCCAAGAGTCCCGAAAAAAAGGTTGCCACTTTATTAACAATGTCATTTTGCACGTATGAAAGAACATTAAAAATCATTTGCGGAAAAAGAAGAATGGAAATGGCAAAGATTATCGGAATGACACCGGCTTGATTCATGCGAAGCGGCAAATAAGTGGAAATTCCGCCGAAAACACGGTTCCCGCGCACTCTTTTAGCGTAAGTTACAGGAATGGGACGCTCGGCTTCCGTTATGGCCACCACGCCCGCAATAACAGCCAACGCTATAACCAAGAACCCCAAATAAACCGGGATTTGCGAAGGGTCAAAAGTGAAAGCCAGTTGAGAAACTTGAGTTGGAAGCGAGGCCACAATTCCAGCGAAGATTATCAAAGAGACGCCGTTTCCAATGCCAAACTCCGAAATCAATTCGCCAAGCCACATCAAAAGAAGCGACCCTGCGACAATCACAAAGAGGTTTACCGCGAAATCAAAGCCGGTTAAATGAACCACAATTCCCTGCCGACTCAAAAGAATCAAAAAGCTGGCGCCTTGAATAAAAGAAAGTGGCACCGTCAGAAGGCGCGAATATTGGGTGAATTTTTTGCGGCCCAATTCCCCTTCTTCCTGATACATTTGCTTCATTTTGGGAAAAAGCATGGTCATCAACTGCATTATGATTGAGGCGGTAATGTAAGGTCCCACTCCCAAAAGCACGATTGAAAGATTGGAAAGTCCGCCGCCGGAAAAAATATTCAAAAGTCCCAGCAATTGGTTGTTGGCGAAAAATTGCGCCAAGCGGTCGGCATCCGCTCCGGGAATCGGAATAGCCGCCAAGATGCGAAAAAGAACCAAAGCGCCTAAGACGAAGAAAAGGCGCGAACGCAATTGGGCGTCCTTGACGACTAGAGCCAATTTCTCAAATATAGTTTGCATAATTTATTTAGGCGATTTTACCGCCCGCTTTCTCAATTTTTTCTCTGGCCCCGGACGAAACGAGACAATTGGAAATGGTCAGTTTCTTCTTTATTTCCCCATCTCCCAAGATTTTCACCTTTCTGTCTTCGCTTTTTTTAATGGCAATCAGCTTTTTCTTTGACAAAGTTTCCGGGCTGACAGTATCTCCGTCCGCGAATTCTTTTTCCAGCGTCGAAACATTGACTACAGATGAGTATTTTTGAATCGTTTTCAAGAAATTTTTGCCGCGTCCGCGCAATTTGGGAAGTTTTTTGATTATATCGCGGAGTTCCGGACGCATTTTTCTGCCGGCGCGCGCCAATTGCCCTTTAGTTCCGCGACCAGAAGTTTTACCGCGTTTGCCGCCGCGGCCAACGCGGGTGTGTTTGACTAATTTATTTCTGCGAATTACTTGATGGATTTGCATAAATTTAAAATTTTATCTCGTCTTCCTTTCCTTTAGCATCTCCAGCGCTTTTATGGTAGCTCTGGCATTGTTCAAACCATTTTTACTGCGAGAGAGAAGTTTGCCAGAAATATCGGTCACCCCAGAGAGTTCCAAAACATTGCGCACCGACCCGCCGGCCACAAGTCCGCGCCCTTTTGAAGGAGAGAGGGCGATGACAGAGGCGGCGTATTTGGCTTTAACATCGTGCGGAATTGAATTGGTCTTGGTCATTAAAACCGTAATTATATTTTTCTTAGCGGACCTGACGGCTTTATCTATTGCAAGCGAGGTGTCTACCGCTTTGCCGGTGCCAACTCCCACTTTGCCCTTGCGATTGCCAACCACAACCGCCACGGAGAAACTCATACGGCGGCCGCCGGCCACCACGCGCGTCACCCGGCGCATAGAAACTATTTTTTGGTCAAATTCCGGACGCACCCTCTCCGCCCGGCGGCCGCCTCCGCGTCTCCCTCCTCCCCCGCGGCGATTCCCCTTTTGAAAATTTTTCTGAAAGGTTTTTGCGGGCATTCCCGGAGCAATGGGGTCAGGAATGATAACGGCGTCAGCGACAATATCGCTTTCCGCCAAAACTTCTTCCGGAACCTCCAAAACCGCGTCCGGAATAATGTCTTCTGCTCCCTCTAGAGGTAAATCAACCAATTCGTCTTTTTTTGTATCTTCTGGTTCCATCCCGTTAGAGACAGGTCGCGTTTCCTCAATTTCTTGAGTTTTGCTGTCCTTATTATTTTTTTTATCATTATCATCCATAATTTTGTTTTAATCATTGGCAACCGCGGCCTCTAACAGGATTCCATTCCATCTTAAAATTTAAGTCCTCCTTTCCTGGCTCCTTCTGCCAAGGCCTTGACGTGGCCCGCAAAATAAAATCCGCCGCGGTCAAAAACTACGCTGTCTATTTTCTTTTCTTTGGCAAGTTTGGCAATCGCCTCGCCGACTTTGGCCGCTTTTTCTATCATGGTGCCTTTCTTCTCTCCCAAAGAGCTGGCGGAAACTATCGTCTCGCTTTTCCCGTCATCAATAACTTGGGCATAAATATATTTATTGGATTTGAAAACAGAAAGACGCGGTCTTTTCGGCGTGCCGATAAGGTGCGTTCTGATACGCGCGTGGCGACGTTTGCGTCCTTCGGTTTTCTTATTAATATTTTTTTTGTAATAGGCCATATTTACCCTCCTAAATTTTCTTAAATAATATCTTGTTTTAACTTATTTTGTGTCTTTCGCCTAATTTACCTTTATTCGCCATTTTACGCATGTCGGAAAATTTTGGCGGGTTAATTAAGCGGATTTCTTGCCCTCTTTTCGTCTAATGACTTCGCCTCTGTAACGAAAACCTTTTCCTTTGTATGGTTCCGGCTTTTTGAGAGAGCGCAGACGAGCGGCAAATTGACCAACCTCTTCTTTATTAATTCCCTCAATTGAAATTATATTTTTTTCGGCTTTAGCTTTTATACCGTCCGGTATTAAAACATTAACCGGGTGAGAAAAGCCGAGAGCAAAAACAAGTTCTTTACCTTTGACTTCGGACTTAAAACCGACTCCCTCGAGCACCAATTCTTTTTCAAACGGCTTATTTACGCCCAAAATCATGTTCTTAATATGGGATGCGGCTGTGCCCCACATTGTCTTTGCAAATTTTCCATTTGAATTCAAATCAACTTTGACATGGTCTCCTTCAACCACAACAGAGACGACATCCGGAAATTGTCTTTTAAGTTCCCCCATTGGTCCTTTGACTATGACCAAACCGCCGGAGACATTAACTTCGGTTTTTTCCGGTATTGCAAGAATTTGTTTGCCAACGCGACTCATGATTTTGTTATTACCAAATACTAAACAGCGCTTCGCCTCCCACGCGTTTTTCGCGCGCCTCTTTATCCGACATCAGACCTTTGGGAGTGGAAATGACCATAATGCCGTGACCTTGCTTAACGGAACGAATGTCTTTGAATCCCAGATAAATTCTCTTACTCGGTTTTGAAATACGCTTGACATCGGTTACTTCCGGGCGATTTTCGCTGTATTTGAGAGAAATATCAATAAATTTTCTAAGCTTCTTGCCTCTTTTCTCAACGCTTGAAATGAATCCTTCTTTGAGAAGGGTCTCGGCGATAGCCAATTTCATTTTGGAAAACGGAATCGAAACCTCCTCCTTTCTGATCATTGAGGCGTTTTTAATGCGCGTTATTAAGTCGGCTATCGGGTCATTGGTCATAGTATTTTTATTCGTATCATTCGTTCTTATTCGTAATCATTCGTATTACCATGATGATTTTTTTACTCCGGGAATAACTCCTTCTCGAGCCAACTCGCGAAAACAAATACGGCAAAGGTCGAAGTCGCGCATATAACCGCGTTTACGGGAACAGCGGAAACAGCGCCTAACTACCCGCGATTTGAACTTCGGGGTTTTTTTTGAGCGAACTGTTGTTGATGTTTTTGCCATTGGTTTTCGTTTTCCAAAAAAATAACCGGGTTCTTCACCGGCACCAAGTTTCAGCTTGCCCGCCTAAATTTTGCTTCACAAAATTTAGGCGGATGAAAAATTTTGGCGGGTGAAGTATCCTTGCCCTCCTAAATTTTGCCTTGCAAAATTTAGGAGGGTGAATCGGACTTTCATCAGCTCCCCCTTGGCCTAAAGACCCGAGGGAAATAAAAAAGCTTCCTAAAAGCTTGTCAGTAAAGCTATCAAAATAAACTGCTAGTGTCAAATTTATGTATGCGTCCACCACATTTGGCACTTCTCGGCTTCTAATTCCCTCATCATA
>CAYHJR010000021.1:7035-12484 GCA_964357075.1 uncultured Candidatus Saccharibacteria bacterium | reverse complement strand
TGCGCATAGTCCTCAATTAAGAGGAGTGCCATATGTATCTGAACTTATGCAGAAATAATATATATCATATTTTATCAATTCCTTTGGCTTTTTTTAAAAAAAGCTATAAGCTAGTAGCTGATGGCTAAAAGCTATCATATGCCCGGGTGACGAAATTGGTAGACGTAAGAGACTTAAAATCTCTGGCCGCAAGGCATGTGGGTTCGATTCCCGCCCCGGGCACAATTAATATTATGCTATACTATTTTCTAACCTTTCGATATATCGAAAGGTCATATGCCTCACATTTCAAAAAGAAAAATTCACAGTTCTATTAAAGTAGACGCTAATTCTCGTCTTTTTTCACTTCTAATTGAGGAAGGTAGTTATTTGAGAAAAAAGGTTTTTTCAGAATTATTTACTTACACAGAACGAATAATGTTATTGAAACGGATAGCTCTACTATTACTTATTTCAAAAGGACATTCAATATACGCCATATCGGAACTTCTTGGAATGAGTACTTCTACAGTGAAGCGTTTCTATCATTCAACTCAAATCGGCAAATATAAAGAAACTCTGCGGTGGCTTAAAAAAATACATTTGAAAAATAAAATACTAAGACAAATTGTAAAATTAGTAGCGATACCTTTTGAAGCACGGAGAGAATCTTTAGGAAAAGTATTTAGAGAGCTTTAATAATTTTTCCTGCAAACCTTTCGATATATCGAAAGGTTTGCAGGAAACGAAGAAGTGAATTATCATTTTGAAATTCCGCCCATAGCTTCTGCCAAAGGCAGACAAGCAGTTAAAACTTCGCTATGGGCTACATAAGAATTCCGCCCATAGCTCAGTTGGTAGAGCAGATCCCTCTTAAGGATAAGGTCGCAGGTTCGAATCCTGCTGGGCGGACTAACGACACAAATATTTCGCCTGCGCGAAATTTTGTGCGTTAGTCCGGGGCACAGCTATATTTTTGTTTTGCTTTAGCAAAGGCAAAAATAGCGAGCCGGGGTCGCGAGATTTTTCCGTCAGGAAAAATACTTGTGACGACAGAGTTAGAAAGTTTGGGCGGGTGGCGTAATTGGTAGCCGCGCATGGCTTAGGACCATGTTCCGCAAGGATTGGAGGTTCAAGTCCTCTCCCGCCCACCAGATGAAATAAATCCCAACCGCTTGGGATTTTTTCATACTTGTGGTAACCGGAACTATATTTTACTAGCAAGTAAAATAAGTGAGGTCGGGTAAGGAAAATTTGTGAGCGACGGCGAATAAATTATTGTTGACCACGTGTAAAATTTATTCCCAAAAATACGGCTCAAATGAGCCGTATTTTTGGGAAAAATTAAATTTGACTTTTAGTATAAAATATGATATTATTGCGAGTGGAAATTAGAACGGGGCGGACATCCGTCTTCCCCATTGAAAAACTCGAGCCCTTAATTGGGTAAAGGAGAGTTGAGATGGACAAACTGACAAAAGTGAAGGAGGTGCTCTTGCAAATCCTGCGTTCGATGATCGCTGCATTTAAAGCGAAGTTTCAGACGCAAACACCCACGCCACAGCCAGCTGGTGACGAACCAGCTGCGGTATCGGGGGGAGCAAGGGATCTGATGGAAAGGGCAATGAAAGTGCAGAAGGAGATCACCGATAAGGCAATCAGGCGAGAGACCACTCTCTACTGGTCGCTGGTGTCGGCGTTTTTCCTTGCCGCGATCACAGGTGTCCATCTTCTTCTCGGAGATCTGCCGCAGATGGGATTGGGTAGCATCGGGGGGTCCCAGCTTTCAATTGAATGGAAACTCCTGGGATACCAAGGGCTGCTCCTGCTTTTCGTCTTCGGTTACAGGATTGTTGACGAAGACAAAGTGGGCGCCAAAGTTTTTCTCGGCTATCCACTGCAACATCTGAGCTCGGGTCCAGCACACATGCTTCCCTTTCTTTGTTGGTTTCGGAAGGAATCTCGACTCATTCATCGGTGGGAATTCCCCGCTGACCCGCAAAACATATTCCGCGGGGACACAGAAGTGGTTCCGGAGGGAAAGTTTCCTCCGATCCGTATCACATCGGCTCAGGAGCCGGGTGATAACGCTTTAAACAGAAGGGTCACCTACGAAGCAACGCCTATCGTCACGCTCGCCATCAGCAACTATCCGCGCTTCTTACGAAAAATCGGCAGGTTAGAAGGCAGGCCGGGGGAAAACTCCGCAAGATCCCAGATAGAGGATGTAGCGGTTTCCCTCCTCAATACCTATCTGCCAAAGAAAACGGCCGACTGGGTTCTCAAAAACAAGGAAGAAGTCGACGCTGAGTTGACGAGGACCCTGATACGAGAAACCAGCAACTGGGGTGTGATCGTCGGCGGTACAGTGAAGACATTTGGTTTCAATCACTCCCTCAATGACGCACTCACGGGAGTGGCCGAGGCCGAGCTCAACGCTGCAGCAGCAAAAAGCGAAGGTGTTGGCGAGGGTGATCGTCGCAGAGAGTTTGTGACAAGGGAAGCGCAAGGTGTCGCCGCTGCAGCCGGGCAACTGGGTCTGCAGCCGGTAGATTACTTCGCTGCCCAAGTCGCTCGCGACGTCGCCAAAGACGGAAATGCCATCATCGTCGGAGTAGATGGATTGACCCAACTGGCTGGTCTGGCCAAAGGCTTAGGAATAGGCAACAGCCAACAACCCACACCGAAAAAATAGGGAGGTGCCGTGAGCTATCCGCTTTTGTTTGCTTTATTGCTTGTCGTGGGACTGGCGCTACTTGTTCGGAGATTCTGGCCGGCTGGTGCGGCAGCGGGGGGAATCCCCAATCCGTGGGCGTGGACGATGGTTGTCGGAGGACTTACAGGATTCGTCCTGCTGTTCTTCGACATCGGCCGGGGACATCTGTTCCCGGCCGGGGTGATCGTGGTGAGCCTGCTTGTGATCTACGGGTTAAAGATCGCTCTACCCCACATCTTCCCTGGCCATGGCGGATGGAAGTCCGTCTACTGGCTGGGGGCAGTGCCAATCGCAACCATTGCGATCGTCGGGTCAATTCTGGTGTGGGTAGTGATACCCTACGCCAGGGAAAACCCAATGCGGGCAACATCGTGGCTAGTCAGTCTGTACGACTACGCCACGGCTACGCCGGACGACGATTGCGACACCGACTCCACCGACAGGAAGGAAATCTGTATCCCTGTCGGTGGCAAGAAATCGGTAACGCTGGACAAGCGGAAGTGGGAAGTGGGACTTATCAAAGACCCCGGATGCTACGCCCTCGCGGCCACCAAGAAGTACTTGGTGTGCTACGAGGGCCAAGCTGTCGGGGCGAAGGTCCACTGGCCGTTTGGGGGCGCAATGCCGTCCCCCACATTACCTTCGGAGGTAACCCTGTCCCACAAGGACGGAAATCTCCAGGTGGCGAACATGAGCGACAAACCGCTCGTGTTCTACGCCAAGGCAAAGTAGTTCTTCGGTCGCGCGCAACGCGCGACCAACAAAAGCCCTAATCGCTTGCGCGACGGGCTTTTTTCTTTTTTTAATCTGAAAAAAATTACGGAATTTGGAAAGTTCCTTTGATAATGAGAAGAATCCCTTCCGCACCAAACATCACCAGAAGTCCAATCAAACCCCAAAGTAAATGCTGTTTGCCAGTTTTTAAGGCAGTCTCATCATCCGCCCCTTTAATCATTTGGAAAATTCCCCAGAAAAAAACGAGAAAAGCGACCGCGAAAAGAAGGTAAACAAACGGTTGGACGATATTATCAAGTAACCGAGCAATGATTTGATCGGAATTCATCTATATAAGACGAGAGAAACTCCAGGGAAAGTTAGTGATTCATGATATTAACTTTCGGAACCTGAATTTGTGAATTATCGGTTGTGCCGAGAGTATTTTGGGCAAGTCGGACGATACCGGAAACCGAAGCCATAACAAATATGGCAACGAGTCCCCAAATCATAATGCTCTTGCCTTGCACTTTGCTCTCTTCGTTTCCAGCGGAGAAAATGTATTTGGCCAAACCCCAGAAAAAACCTAAAATAGCCAAACCGAAAGCGACAGGTATGAGCTGTTGAATAATGCGAGCAATCCAAGTCACAATATTACTTAGGTTGACGAATCCTTGCTGTGCCAAAGCGAGCGACGGCAAAACAGAAAGTCCCACAACTAAAGCTCTTGAGTAAATTTTTTTCATGCGTGATTAGCTAATGTTAATAACCTATAAATATTAGCATTTTACAGCTTATATAATGCTATGGCAAGGGACACTGTGGATTAAGTAAACACTTAAACTCCACCTCCAGGTCTATCCTGTTTAAGTTCTGGATAGGGTTGCATGGTTTCCGGATTCAAAATATCGCGAAATGATTCATCTTCTTTAGGACCGGTTGTTGGCTGGGGTCCTTGGTACTGCTTGAAATTTGGCAAAAAACCGCCACCAAAAAGTTTCAGAATGCCATAAAAAGAAGTCATAACAAAAATCGCCACCAAACCCCAAGTCATGACATTTTTGGCTTCTTTTTTTTGGTCTTCGCTTCCGGCTGAAAAAATATATTTGGCAATACCCCAAAAGAAAAAAAGGACGGCCAGGGAAGCGACAACCGGAACGGCTAACCCCAGTAAATCAGTGAATATTTTGACTAATGATTTAAAATCCGTGGGAGCGGCAAGAGCTATTGCGGGAAGCAATAATAGAGAACAGAAAACGAACAATGACCCAAGAGTTCGTAACCTGTAACCTGTAACCTGTAACCTTAATTTCATTGCTTTAGGAGCCGACGACATTTTTTACCGTAGTTTCTATTACCTTTGATAAGACCTGGGCGCCAAGGACTATACAGGAACCAACTATTGTCCAAACGAAAGTGTCTTTGGCGGTTTTGAGCTTTTCTTCGCTTCCGGCGGCTGTTACAAAAAGAAATCCTGACCAAATAAGAAAAAAGAATGCCAAGACCCAGCCGACTTTGACGACAATCAGGAGAATTTTAGATACAAGTTGAGCAACCGTCTCAAAAGCAAAGGGGCTTTTTAAAGTACTGTAACTAGACAAAGGAGATGCTGGCTTTATTGTTCCCGGTAAATCTTGGCCACCAGGTTTAATTGTGCCGGGTAAATCTTCGGCATAAACCCCAGGAATCACTGTGGGAACCAAAAAACCCATAAGCAAAACAAAAGAAAGTAGCGGTGTAATTGTCTTTCTCAACATAAATCAATTATTTCACAACAGAGATTAATTTACTATTCGCTTTTTAGAAGTTGTTGCAGTTGCGAAGAAGCGGAGCTTATGGCTCCGGAAATGCTTTCCCGGCCGGAAGTAACATTGTCTATCATATCTTTAAAAATGATTGCGGTTTCATCGGGGCTTGGGTCGCGCCAAGCTCTGGCAATAAGGGCGCTCTTGAAGAAAATTTGGCGATAGGAGTCCGTCGGGATTTTACAGAGCAAAAAACGCCGGAAAGGCGGCAAACCCAGAAAGTGATGAAAAAAAT
>CAYHJR010000021.1:0-7025 GCA_964357075.1 uncultured Candidatus Saccharibacteria bacterium | reverse complement strand
GGGGGGTCCCGGGGGGGGGGGGCCCCCCCCCCTGGTCGAAATTCGGGCCCGCTTAAAAAAAATCTCGCCTACGGGCCCCGGGGGTTTGGGCCAACAAAAACCCCCGACGGACTGGCGGCAACCCCAGTATGTCTTGAAAGATATTTAGAACCGGAGCACTCGTCAAAGTCCGCGCGGCAAAATAGGCCTCGCCGGCATTACTGGATTGCCGAGGAATGGCAAAGACGCTGAAGCGCCCGAAAGACATTTTAGTATTTGCATTTTTCAATTGAGGCATAAGAGCCACGTCAAAATTCAAATTCGGATTTTTAAGGCGCAAATTCGAAAGCTCGCTTGCAAAACCAAAATAAGTGGCAAGCGTCCCGCCAATAAAAGCATTCTCCGACAAAGGCAAGGCCCGACTCCAAGAGTGATTTTGTTTTGTAGGGTCAGAAAAACTAGTGTAAAAATTCAAGGCCTCCTCCGTCCCCGAGCCCGCTCCACCTCCCGATCGGGTCGTATCAAGCATAACTTCATTTTCTCCGTCTGCCCCCGTCCCCACTATCGGAGACCCGAATTGCATAATGAGTAAACTTAGAATCTCTTTGGCATTTTTGACATTTTGAAAGCCGCCAAAAGAAATAGCGCTTTTCCTAATGTTTCCCCCACTGTCCTTTTCACTTAATTTGGAAGAAAGCGCGATGAACTCGTCCCAAGTCGTTGGCGGTTTGGCAATTCCGGCATTTTGAAACAAAGTCCTGTTCCAATACATTACAAGGGGGTCAACCGTAAATGGAATCGCCAAAACTCCTTTTCCATTCAAAAACATTTCCGAACCTTCAACGAAAGTGTCTTTATAATCGCGCTCTCCGAAAGTTTCAAAAGGCACTATATAAAGCTTGGCTTCTTCTTTAAAAAGAAAGTCGTGCGGTATCAGAATCAAATCCGGGCCTCTGCCTTCGGCCAAAGCATTCACAAAATCGCGGTCAAAGGCCACTGTATCCTTTTCCACATAAACTAGATTAAGACCACTCGCTTTATATTCTTCCGTTTCAGAAATATCCTGAAAGACGCTTCCCGGTAAAGTTCCCCAGAGAACTATTTGAGCGCGCTCGCTTCTGTTGGCGCCTTGATAAAGTGAAAATACCAAAACCCCGGCCACAATGAAAAAAAGAAAAATTCCTATCAGCAAAATCTGGAATCGAGACATGTCAGCCATGGCAAGAATTATACAACCTACAACCCACAACCTACAACAAAACAATCTGAAAATCTTTGCCTGTTGTTAGTCGTTGGTTCCTGGTCGTCAGTTAGTGATTTTTTCAAAAATTATTCCGTAGTGGTGGTCGCCTGCGTCAAATTCCTTGATAACCTTAAAGCCTGACGATTCGAAAAGCGCTTTGGCGCGACTTTTGCCAAAAATATCCTCCGGCTTTGGCCCAAGCCCGCCGAATGAATCCGTCCAATCTATCACCATCAAACGCCCCTTGGGACGAATAAGACGCGCCACCTCTTTGGCCAAACCTTCTTTGTGCTCCACCTGAAAAAGAATGTTGGAAACAATTGCCACGTCAATTATTTTGTCCGCTAATTTTGTCCCGCCAATTTTTTCCGCATCCGCCCAGACGGTTTCAATATTGTGCAAATGCCTTTTGGCTCCATCCGCTTTCAATTTGGAAAGCAAATCTTTCTGCACATCAACCGCGTAAACCTTGCCATCTTTTACAATTTCGGCCACCAAAAAGGTGTAAGCGCCGCTTCCGGCGCCAACATCAAGCACTTTCATATCTTCCCCAATGAGAAGGTTTTGAATATTTGTTTTGGGGTCTGCAAAAGCCATAATACGAATTATTACAAATACTTGCCCCTGCGGTAGCCGAATGATACGAATAGGAGCCCAGCTTCAAGCTGTCAGCTTTTATCCTTAAGGTATTATATAGGAAAATACAAAAAATTGTTGATTCGTCGGGGGAAATTTAACTCCTTTGAAAAAATTGTTCATTTTGCCAAACTCCCGCTATCGCGGGAGTTTGGCAAAATTACTCTTAAACACTCTTAAACACGTGATACCCAACCCCGTAGGACTGTTCTATGCGGTATCAATCTTCTTTTCAACTTAAGCGGTCACAAATCAAAGAAGTGATATTGTCGCCTTCGCGCATGCGTGTTCTTTATCGGCGTTGAAACAATGTCTCTTCAATCTTCTTAACTCTAGCGGCCAAATCATCATAATCACGACGAAAAGTGCCAATATGATGACTTAACATAATATCAATGTCAGTACGAAGAACTTTCATGTCTTCATAGACATGGTCAAATCTTTTATCAACCGCTTCAAATCTTTTGTCTACCGCTTCAAATCTTTTGTCTACACGCTCAAAACCACCCGCAACCATTATTGCCAAATCATTTATTGTAGTATCCTTTTTATTCTTACCCAATTTTTTTGCCATAATCATATTATCTGCCACCAATCCCAAATAATCAACTTAAAGACAAATTAAGGAAGCAATTGAGTCGCCTTCGCGCATGCGCATGACGCGCACGCCTTGAGTGGCGCGGGAAAGAGACGGAATTTCTTTAACATCAATTCTGATAACTTGGCTTTTCTTGGAAATGGCTACAACTTCAGCGTCTTCTCCGCAAACAACCGCGCCCGTTATGACGTGCCCCGTCTTTGGCGTTACTTTCATTGTTTTGATCCCAGAGCCGCCGCGCTTTTGTATTTTGTATTCTTTGAGAGATGTTCTCTTGCCGTAACCATTCTCACTCATTACCAAAAGCTCCATATTCTTGTCATCTTTTTTGACCACGCTCGATGCCACAACGTAATCGCTTTTCTTAAATTTCATGGCGCGCACGCCTCCGGCGGCGCGCCCCATTTCGCGAATATCACTTTCTTTGAAGCGAATGGACTGGCCGTTTTTGGTTCCCAAAATCACACTGTCTCCTTTTTCAACCAACATGGCCGAAATCAAAGCATCATTTCCATGAAGTTTTATAGCGATAATTCCGGAGCGCCTAACGTCATGAAAACTTTCCGCCATCACCTTTTTGCTGACACCGTCCTTCGTCACCATCATCAAAGAAAATTTCATTTTTTTATTTTCTTTGGTAATAGGCAAAATAGACGTAACTTTTTCTTCGGATGAAAGGGACAGATAATTCATGATCGATTTTCCGCGCGTAGCCCTTCTCCCTTCCGGCACTTCATACATTTTGAGTTGATAGACTTTCCCTTTGTCGGTAAAGAAAAGAAGGTCGCTATGAGTCGAGGTTGTAACAAATTGCGTTATAAAATCTTCTTCTTTGGTGTCCAAATCAACCACCCCGACTCCGCCTCTTTTTTGTTTTCTATATTCATCGGGGTTGGTGCGCTTAATGTATCCACCAGCCGTATAAACCAAAACCGACTCTTGGTCTGCCACCAAATCCTCATCCGAAAGCATTTTCACTCCCCCTTTTATTATTTTGGTTTTTCTTTCATCCCCATATCTTTCGGCAATTTCTTGAAGTTCTGTTTTTATAACTCCGAGCATTTTCTTCTCGCTCTTCAAAAGGTCTTCCAAAAAACTAATCATGGCCTGCACTTCTTTGAGTTCATCTTCAACTTTCTTTCTTTCTAGTCCGGCCAATTTTTGCAAACGCATTTCCAAAATAGCCACAGCTTGTTTTTCAGAAAACCTAAACTCCTTCATAAGCCCAAGCTTCGCTGTCTCTACATCTTTTGATTTTTTGATGAGTTTTACTATTTCATCAATGTGGTCCAACGCTTTTTTAAGTCCGAGTAAAATATGTTCGCGCTCTTTGGCTTTTTTCAAATCAAATTCACTTCGGCGACGCACCACTTCCTGACGATGCGAAATAAACTCTTGAAGCATTGTTTTAAGAGACAATGTCTGCGGCACGCCGTTGACAAGCGCCACCGTGTTGTAATGGAAGGTTTCTTCCAGTTGAGTGTGTTTGTATATATAGTTCAAAACTTTCTGCGGCTGTACCCCGCTTTTTAGGTCAATTGCAACGCGAATATCTCTGGTCGATTCATCGCGAATAGCTTTGATGCCTTCCAGTTTTTTATCACGCACCAAATCCGCGATGGAGACAATTAAATCCGATTTGTTAACACGATACGGAATTGAAGTAATAATAATTTGAAAATGTCCGCCTTTGGTTTCCACTATGTCAGCCACGCCGCGCACCACTACTCCGCCCCGTCCATTAATGTAGGCGTGCGCGATATCTTTTTCGTTGTAAGCAACACCTCCCGTTGGAAAATCAGGACCTTTGACGAATTCTAGTAAATCCTCGGTTGAAGCTGACTTGTTTTCCATCAAGTGAGTGGTGGCCTCAACCACTTCTTTCAAATTGTGAGGCGGAATATTGGTGGCCATTCCAACCGCAATTCCTAATGTTCCATTTAATAAAAGATTCGGTACGGCTGATGGAAAAACTGTGGGCTCATATCTCGTTGAATCATAATTAAGGCGGAAATTGACCGTTTCTTTTTCCAAGTCGCGCAAAAGTTCGGACGAAATCTTGGACATTTTGGCTTCGGTGTAGCGCATGGCGGCCGCGCTGTCTCCGTCAATTGAGCCGAAGTTTCCTTGACCTATAACCAAGGGGTAGCGGAAAGTAAAATCCTGCGCCATTTTGACCATTGATTCATAAATAGCCGAATCCCCATGCGGGTGATACTTTCCCATCACATCTCCCACAACCGCGGCTGATTTTCTAAGTTTGGAGGATGCGGTGAGCCCCATTTCATGCATTGTAAAAAGTATGCGGCGATGAACGGGTTTTAAGCCATCGCGAATGTCGGGAAGGGCGCGCGCGGTAATAACCGACATGGCATAATCCAAATAGGACTTGCGCATTTCATCCGAAATATCGCGAAGCACAATGCCGCGCTCCGCGCGGCCGTTTTGAGCTTGTTTTTCATCCTCCTTTTTCGCCATAGTCTCCCTATTTTAACATATTTAAAGAACCAAAGAAAGCGAAATCTACGGCCCTATTTAAGGGTAGTTGTACTTATATTTTCTCCGGCGCCAATATTTTTTAAACCATCTTTCATTTTTCCCAAATTGCTTGTTATTTCTCCCAAAGCGTCCTTGATGTTTTGAAGAGGAGTTATATCAATTACATTTTCTTCCGCTATATTATTATTTTTTGAAATTGCCAAAGTTGAAATCCAAAACAAAAAAACAATCGCCGTTAAGACACCGGCAATAAATCGCGCTTTTTTCTTTTTTTCTTCAAGTGGCAAGCGCTGAAGTCTATGAATATATTCAAACAGCCAGTTCATGTCTTTAGTATAGCGTAGAACCTAGAGCATAGAGCGTAGAACCCAGAATATCGGAAAGTGGTGTCATCATTTTTCCCCAACCCAAAAATCTGCCTTTGGCGCACCTTGCGCAGGCCGACTGGGCCGAGCAGAGCAATTCGCCAGCAGGCAAATATGCGTGTAAGCCAAAGGCAGATAAAAAGAAAAATTGCTTATACGCATCGCTCAAAAAAGAATTGGAAAATAAAAAATTAAGAATTCGCTGAAAGCACTATTATCTCCCCTTCCTTCCCCTCCAAATCTTTTTTCTTGATAGTCAGTTTCTCTTGCGGTGACACGCTTCCTTTTCCGCCCTCTTTCAAAAAAGTTTTAAGATTTTCTGTGCCCACTTTTCCTTCACCGTAATGCATGGGGATAATCAATCGCGCGCCGAGCGAAACCGAAAGCTTGTATCCTTCCGAGGCAGTCAGTACATCGCCCCCGCCTATCGGCACAAATAAAATATCAATGTCGCCCAAGGCCTCTTTAACTTCGCTTCCCAAATCCTTTTTGGAAAGCGCACCCAAAAAACAAATATTCATTCCTTCCAAATTTACGGTATAAATCGTATTCAAAAGCCCATCATTGTTTTTTCCATCTGAAAGAAATCCTTTGACCGAAACTCCTTTGATTTCATATTCGCCCGGCCCATTTATTACAAACGCCTCCCTCTCGCCGTAAGAGATTTGTTCAGCGCCGTTTAAATCTTCATGATTCATGGAAATAAGCGCGACGTCGGCGCCAAAACGCGAGGTCTTTAATTTTGAATCTTTAGAAATAGGGTTAAAGGCCAGCGTAATTTCGCCAAACTGAACCTTAAAATATTCGTGCCCGAAGTAAGTGATGACCATAGTTTCTAGCTAACAGCTTACAGTTTACCCGCCCAAACTTCTTTTTGCAAAATTTCCCATGGTCATAAATGATTTAAAAAGTGAAATTATCTACGATCGTAGATAATTTCATAGTTTTGGTTTCCTATGATTTACGTCTTAACTAGTTAACTAAATGAGGTTGAAGTGTTTTTTGAGATGTAACTCATTATCAAGTTCCTCCACCACTAAATATCTTACATATGGCTTAACCCGCCAAAATTCGCGCAAATATTCAACTTCTTTGGCACACGGATAAGGCGTGATAAAAACAGATTTTTGATATTCAAAAAACTCCAATTGCTTTAAGTGGCCACGAAAAGCGTCTCTCGCCTGGCGATATTTTTCCGGAATATCAAACATCGCCATTCGCCATTTCCCATCCCAACGCAAGGGTTTTTTAAGTTTCATTTTTTCTAAATTGTATGATAGGGCCAACCTTTTCCCTATTTTTGATAAGACTATGGTAGTAGTGCCATCAGCATTTTCTCTTAAGTCAACCAAATTTGATTGATATAGGGAGTGAAGGGATTTTAACAAAGAATTCCTGTTGATTCTTTGCCATTCTTGAGCCACTCCTTTAATAACCCGCCACTGCTGAAGAGGAGAATGACTTAACCCAAGAGCAAGACCCGCCCACAACAGAAGTACAATCTTTTTCTGAATTGCTCCGGAATTTTTTCTTCTCTTGTTTTTTTCAATCATTTTACCACTAGCATAATTTACCACTAGCATAATATCATAAACAGTGAAAATACCTACGATCGTAGGTATTTTCACTGTTTTTAAAAACGAACATGATGAAAAATGGGTGGAAAAATGGGTGGAAAAATGGGTGGAAAAATGGGTGGAAAAAT
>CAYHJR010000020.1:0-12598 GCA_964357075.1 uncultured Candidatus Saccharibacteria bacterium | reverse complement strand
AAGCTACCAAGGGTTTGGCTGTTCGCCAATTAAAAAGATACGCGAGCTGGGTTCAGACCGTTTAGAAGCTAGAAATTTTGGCTTTTAAACAATCTGAATCCGAGGGAGAAGACATTAAATAATTTTCTGTGTTTGAAAAAGATAGTGAGAAGAATTGATCAAATCACGGCGGTTGTATGTAGTGATACATGCAAACGAGTAAACTAATTTCGGTGAAATCCGATCCCAATCTGGGAGGATGATACCGAGGGAAGAAATAGTTTCTGGCTATTAGCTTCTAGCTTTTTGGGGATTCCCAACAGCTACAAGCTAAAACCTACAACCTAATTTGCCCGTAGAGACTACACGTTTACCATCCAGCATTTATTTTTAAAAAATAAGTGCTGGATGATGATATAGTCCAATGCACGAAGTAATTCGTGGAAATCCTAAAGCACAAAAAGTGCTCGGATGAACATGCGTGAGACAGGTCGGTTCTCTATCTGCTGTAGGCGTTGATTCTTGAGAAGACTTTGGTCCAGTACGAGAGGACCGATCAGAACTGACCACTGGTCTACCGGTTGTCCTGCCAAGGGCACTGCCGGGTAGCTATGTCGGGAATGGATAACCTCTGAAAGCATCTAAGAGGGAAGCCAACTTCAAGATTAGGAATCGTTATTAGGCCCGTAAGAGATTATTACGTTGATAGGCTTTAGGTGTAGGCATCGTAAGGTGTTGAGCCAAGAAGTACTAATTGGCCGAAATCCTATGAGGATTTTTGAAAATCGTATACGAATAGTTACGAATGAGATCGAATGATACGAATGAGAATTTCTTATTCGTTTTATTAGTGACCATTCGTTGATTTGTAATGGCGCCATGAGGCGCGGGTGGGATATTGCTCAATGATACTAAAAATTACCTAAAGAAAAGAAAAAGAAAGACCTCTATATTTACTGGTTTTAACGAGGGGAGGAGGTGCCAAGATCGGCTCTCGTAATAAATGGGGCGCTGCGATCCCAGCGACGGCGGGGTCACTGCGATTGTGTGTGTGCCTATTCACCTGGCCCTAATCGATTGTATACCCATGCTCTTTGAGGCGAACTCGGCGCACCCCATGCCCGTTATGTGCTCTTCCTCCTCTCCTTTTTAAAGTCAGTAAATAGAAATTAAGTTTATGATTATGACGACAAATCAAATGATTAAATTTTTTGTCTTGGTGTTTTGACGCAAGGGCCACACCCTCGCCTGCCAAAGCCTGAGCTTGGCGATGGCGGGCAGGTCTTCCATTCCGATTTACCCCGTCGCAAAATTAAAATTAAGAATTGAGTTCTTTAAGTTGGTGGTTTGACGCAGGGGCAACACCTCTTCCCATTCCGAACAGAGCAGTTAAGCCTTGTTGTAGCGATGATACTCGTAAGGGGAAAGTAGCTAGCTGCCAACTTAAAGCACTTAATAAATTTTGCGACCTGCCTGCCACGACGTCCGCGGCGCAGGCAGGTGATACTTCTTGTGGGGAAAGTAGCTAGACGCCAGGACAAAGTATTGAATAAAATTTCTAAGCGGGGACAGAATAGTTTTCGTCATGGGCTAGAATTAGCTATCCTTACGATCGTAGTGATAGGTAAAATATTACCTTGGAAAGCATGCCCCTAACTGATGCGCTTGCCCGCCAAAGTCTTGGCGCAGGCCGGAGAGCGTTGCGTAGAACGTGATAGAATTTAGTAATGGATAACTACATAAAATCAATGGCCATAAAAAAGTTTTCCGTCATCTCATCGATTTTGATTTTTATAGGAATATTACCTCATTTTTTAAGTATATTAAGTCAGCTTACCATATTTGTTGGTAGTGCTTTGGGAATCTGTGCACCTCACGAGGATCTTTACTCCGGTCCTCTTTGTGATTTGTCCAGTACTTACAATTTAATTTATTACATAGTAATTTCAAATAATCCTAATTTGCTGGTGCCTTTCCTAACTATCCTTTTATTAGGGGTAGTTCTTAGTAGCATTTCTTATATAAAAAGAAAAAAGGCCGGTCTTTATATAAGTAAAATAAGTAAGTTTTTTATGATTATTGGTCTTATAGGAGTTATTTTTTCAAGTGTATTTTTTTTACCAGCCATATATCGCCATAATTTTAGCCCGGGTATTTCTGGATGTAGCGTTTATCTTCCTATTACTGGTCCTAATTATGAACTTTCTGTAGAAGATGAGCAGCTTATTCAATATAAAAAACGAAGAGGTTGTGACGATGTTTTAGTGAAAATTCTTTATTGTAGAACATATGCTGATGATCCGAATAATCTCTCTGCTATTGAACAAAAAAATGTTGACTGGCTTAAACAAAAATGTTCTGACAATGATAAAGATGTTGATATTTATGCTAGGTATAAGTATGTGCAGATATGGCCTAATTGCGTAGTATACAGTATCTATTCGGATATTTATTCAAACAATCCGGAAGAATTCCCAGAAGTTACAGAGCAAATAGATTCATTTAAAAAGAACGGGTGTAAAAATGTTTATTTAAAACCACGTGATCAACTATATGAAGAAATCAAAGAAATAGAAATACACGTTACAACTGAGGGTAAGGGTAGGAACATTGAAGAGTTACTAGTCGAGTAAATTTAGTAGTTACATAACAGAAAGATTTTATTTGCTTACCCCCGTAATAGATAATTAAAAAAGGTTACCGAACTTCTTCTGAATTTTCTGCTAATTTTTCGACAAAATCTGGTTTCCTCCGTGTTTCCTCTGTACATCATAGAGTATCACTTTCAATCTATCAATCTCTTTCTTCATAATGGCAGGATTAAGTTTCTCATGCTCAAGACGTAACTTCTCTTTGACTTCATTAGAGATATGAGGATGATCCATAACTCTCCGGTAAGGAGTGACCAATACCGAAACAGAAGAAAGAGATTCGGACTCCGATTTAACTTAATCGCCAGTGTTCATAATTATGAGTTATATGACTTTTGAAAGAGGTCTATTATCTATTACCCCTAGTAGCTGAAAGTTGATTTTTCTACCCCGCCCTTACCGAGAGAAGCGTTATCTATTCTTGTCTCTTATTTTTAGCTATAGCTAAAAATAAGAGACAAGAGCAAAATAGTTTTTTAGTTTTTGTTGCGTTACAAGTTAGGTTTTTTGCGTTACACTATTTATTAATATGACCTGGGCGGGAAGAAGACAATTGTTTATTATCGGTGGAATAGCGTTTGTTCTGATAGCTGTCTTGTTTCCTGTTGTAAAACCGGTGGTTGCGCCTGCCCCAACCTGTTTTGATAATAAGCAAAATCAAGACGAAAAGGGGATTGATTGCTCGGGACCGTGCCAAAAAATTTGCCCATCCGAACCTTCTCTTGTAAAAGTTTTATGGGTTAGACCATTCAAGGTGGCGGACGGCGTTTATAACGCTGTCGCTTACGTGACAAACCCTAACGCCGAATTTGCCATTTTAAACGCGCCTTATACTTTGAAACTCTTTGATGATAAAAATATTTTGGTCACGGAAAGAAAGGGCTATATTGATATTGCCCCTAAAGTCACTATGCCCATATTTGAAGGCGGAATTGTGACTTCAAAAGCCAATGTCAGCCAGGCATTTTTTGATCTAGGCGATGATTTGAATTGGCAACGCGAGGCAGGGGTTAAGAAGAAAATTTCCGTTGGAGCGCCGGTTCTGGAAAATGGGGCGACCCCCAAAGTTTCTGCCACCGTTCAAAATACCACTTTGGAAATTTTAAGAAAAGTGCCGTTTGTTGTCGTCGTATTTGATGAGAAGGGTAATGCACAGGCCGCTTCCGAAACAACGGTGGATTCTTTGGGAAAAAACGAAACAGCGGAAATTGTTTTTACTTGGCAACTTCCTTTTGAAAAAGCGGTTGGTCCGATTGAAATTTATCCGCTTACGGCGGATTAGTATTTTATGGATGAGACCATTTTGACGCGCATCTCACGCAGTTTGCCGCAAAACATTGATTGGACGCTTTTTTCCTCCGCTCTGGTGCTTGTTTTGGCCGGGCTTTTTACTATGAGCACTTTTTCCGGAGACAATAGTTTTTTCCAAAGGCAATTAATTTGGATTTTTATTTCAATCGCCGTTTTTTTTATTTTGTCGCGCATTGACTTTCATTTTCTAAGGAGAAGCAACGTACTCATCGCTCTTTATATTTTTACCGCCTCACTCTTGGCTTTGCTTTTTTTGACGGGCTCGTCTTTTCAAGGGGCCAGAAGCTGGTTTGATTTTGGAGTGGCCAGTTTTCAGCCGACGGATTTTGCGAAACTAGTTTTGATTTTGATGCTGGCCAAATACTTCTCCCGTCGCCACATTGAAATTGCTAATTTTAAGCATATTTTTATTTCCGGATTATACGCTCTGGTTCTCTTTATTTTGATTTTACTTCAGCCGGACTTTGGCTCTGCCATAATAATTTTCTTGGTCTGGCTCGGTATGGTGATGGTTTCCGGAATTTCCAGAAAGCATTTGGCCTTGGTTTTTCTTTCTGGTCTTACCGTTTTTGTTTTGCTTTGGGCGTATGGTTTTGAGCCATATCAAAAACAACGCATTCTGACTTTTCTCCATCCATTAACCGATATTCACGGCGCGGGGTATAACGCTTATCAATCGACTATTGCAGTTGGCTCGGGGCAATTATGGGGCAAGGGGATAGGGCTTGGCACCCAAAGCAAATTGCAGTTTTTGCCGGAATATCAAACGGACTTTATTTTTGCCGCTTTCGCCGAGGAATGGGGTTTTATCGGTGTTTTAATACTATTTTTACTTTTCGGTATTGTCATTTGGCGAATTGTTATTCACGGCAGTTTTGGGGAAAGTAATTTTGAAACGCTTTACGCCATCGGCCTTGCCATATTTTTTCTAACTCACTTTGCTTTGCACGTCGGCATCAACATCGGTTTATTGCCAATTACCGGAACCACTATTCCGTTTTTAAGCTATGGCGGTTCTCATTTATTGGTTGAATTTGCCGGACTCGGAATTCTTATGGGAATGCGACGCGGTTCGCGCGGTATTCACCCTTCCGAAATAAAAAATGAAATTGTGGGGGTTTAGGATTTTGTATTGATGCCAATTTTTTAGGGGAAGGGGGCTCGTATACAGAAAGAGTTGGGGCCTGGCCCAAAGCGCGTTCCATTTGGTTCACAGTTTGAATCTCCTTGTGCACACCAATAAAGAAAAATTTGACTACAGAACGGTACTGAAGTTGGTTTGCATTTATAGGTTATGCCATTTTTTGGTCCTCCGTTGCAGTCCACAATTGGAGGTGGACTTGGCAGAAAGTATTCTACCTCGGCATCAATCTCGGGAACATGCGTCCCACCCAAAGGACAAACTGCGTCCTTTCCCACGCAAACACCATCGAGCCCGAAGCCAGTACCGAAATAGGGAAATGTGCCATCATCTTTTCTTAATTGTGAAATAACATTTTGGTATTCACGGATAACCGAAGCGCTTACAGTATCTTGCGCTTTTTGCCGGGCTGATTTTACACTTGCCAAAACGACGCTCGACATGACGGAAATGATGGAAATCACCACCAGAAGTTCTATGAGGGTAAATCCAGCACTTTTTATTTGTTGTAAGTTGCCGGTTGTCAGTTGAATGTTTCTATTTGGCATTTCTCGAAGACAATTGTTTCAAAATTTCCGGTGGCAGGGTCTGGCGTATTTCTTCCGGTATGTCTTCCAAATAGGTTGTTTGAGCGCTTGGGAAAAATGTTTTTTTCACGATTTGGAAGCTTATAAAAGTGCAAACTATTAAAATCCCGAAGAGTATGTAGTAGCTTGTTCGCCTTTCAAGCCCTGTTTTCATCAAAAGGGCAACCAAAACCGGCATGTGCTGGGACTCGTCCCAGTAACTTCCGGAGCGGTACTTTTCCCACTCTTTGTCTTGGTCAAACTGGACGCTATTTGGAGGCATACGCTTAATTATACACGCTTTCAGTTTGTTTTAGGAATGAATTTAATGAGAACTTATCCTTAATGGATGATTTTAGTTTTTCCCCAGAAGGATTTCTTTGCGCCGAAAGGAGGGTTTTGGCAACAGTTTCCGGTCTGGTGTTTTCTATCAAATATCCGGTGGCATTGTTTTCTATGATGTCAGGGATTCCGCCTATTTTCGTCGCTACGGAGGTTAGTCCCGCGAGTCCCGCCTCAAGCAAAACATAAGGCAGACCCTCCTTTTTTGAAGTCAAAAGAAAGCAGTCGAAGGCCCTTAGATATTGGGGCGCGTCTTTTACAAAGCCAACTAATTTTATATATTCTTTTACCTTTTCTTTTTCTATAAGCTTCTCCAGATTTTTCCTTTCCTCCCCTTCGCCGATAATTATATAAAAAATATTTTGCCCGGCGCGTTTGGCCGCGGCAATTCCCAGAATTGCCGCGGCAAGATTTTTGTTGGAGTGCAATTCCGCCACCGTCACAATCCAAAAATCATTTTCATGTCTTTTTGTTATATCTTTTTCCAAAAGTATTTCCCTCCCAGCATTTTTTTCTAAAAATTCTATTTGGCCAATGCCGTTGTGTATAAGAGCGATTTTATTTTTTCCAACAAACGGGAAATGTGAAGCAGTGTTTTGGTCGGCATAAGACACGACGATTGTTTTATGAGAAAAAATTACTGTTAGCCAGGATAAAAACCATGTAATTAATTTTACGAACCAAAAACGGTCTTCGTTGAAATACCATCCATGGGCTGTAAAAATTATTTTTTTAATGCCGACCAACCTTCCGGCAAGAGAGCCTAAGCCGCCAATTTTGGAACTATTGATATGAAATACATCGGGTTTTTCTTTTCTTAATATCCTTAACAAATCAAAAAAAGCTCTAAATTCATCAAATATTTTTATGTCTCGCCCCAAATAGGGGATAGCAATTACTCGAACTCCTTTCATGCGTAATTTTTCAACCAAAAGTCCTTCGCCACCGCAAAGTACGGAAACCTCAAATTTTTCCTTGCTTACGTTTGTGGCAAGGTCATAAACATATCGTTGGGCTCCGCCGAAGTTTGATTTGGTAATGGCCAATAGTATCTTCGTTTTTGAGGTCATAAATATATAACGCTAGTATAGCTCTTAGGTTTCGGCATTTGAAACTTTATCCTGTTAGAAAATGCTCGTAACTTACAGCTTAATTACGGTGTATTTCATGGACATGGAATGCAAGTTCTCTAACGAGATTCCCTTGAAAATAAAGCGTTATTTTGTATGATAGTCTATTAATCATGCCTCTTACCATAAAGAAAGATTTTTTGCCTCTATTTTTGGGGGATATTGTCATATTTGCCGTTTCCCTATATCTAGCGCTATTCCTGCGTTATCTTGAATTGCCGGACAGAAATCTTTTCTTGTCGCACCTTTTGCCATTTGGAATTCTTTCCGCTCTTTGGGTTTTCGTCTTTTTTATCGCCGGCCTTTACGAGAAACACACCCTACTTTTAAAAGGTAAACTGCCACAAACGCTGTTTAATGCCCAGGTCGTCAATGCCTTTGTGGCCGTTATTTTCTTTTATTTGATTCCGCAATTCGGCATTGAACCCAAAACCAACCTTTTTATTTATTTGGTTCTGACTTCGGCTTTAACTTTCGTTTGGCGTCTCTATGGCTTTTGGCATTTAGTCGGTACCGTAAAACAAAAGGCTATGCTCATTGGAAGCGGTGATGAGGTTCTAGAGATTAAAAATGAAGTCAATAACAATCCGCGCTATGCCTTGAATTTTATTTCCACTGTCAATTTGGATCACGTCGGGGATTTGGAAATAAAGGAAGAAATCATTAATCGGGTTTATTCGGAGAATGTTACGATTATAGTGGTTGATTTTGATAACAAGAAGCTGGAATCAATAATTACTCACCTTTATTCTTTGTTGTTCACCAAAGTGCGCTTTGTCGATATGCACAATCTTTATGAAGACATTTTTGACAGAGTCCCGATTTCTCTTTTAAGGCACAGCTGGTTTTTGGAAAATATTTCTCTAGCGCCAAAAAATGCCTATGAATCTTTTAAACGGGCGATGGATATCTTTATCTCGGGGATTTTGGGAATTTGTTCTTTAGTTTTGTACCCATTTGTCTATTTAGTTATAAAACTTGACGATGGAGGAAGCGTTTTCTTCATTCAAGAGCGTGTCGGTCGGAATAATCACCCGATTCATATCAGGAAGTTCCGTACCATGAAGGAAATTGGTAATGTGGACGTTATTAATGATAAAGCGGACAGGGTAACCAAAATTGGGAAATTTTTGCGGAAAAGTCGTATTGATGAATTGCCTCAATTATGGAATGTGCTTAAGGGAGACTTGTCTTTAATAGGGCCTCGCCCGGAATTGCCACAATTGGTAAAAATATACGACGAGGAAATCCCTTTCTATAATATTCGTCACCTCATAACGCCGGGAATTTCTGGCTGGGCACAGCTTTATCATGAAAATCATCCCCATCACGGTAGCGCCACGATTCAGACCAAAGAAAAGCTTTCCTATGATTTTTATTACATCAAAAATCGCTCTGCTATGCTTGATTTGAAAATTGCCTTAAAAACGATTAAGGCGCTATTGTCGCGCTCGGGGGCGTAAAATTATATAAGTATATGTTGATAGATGGCAAAAAAATAGCCGAGCGTATTAAAATTGAACTAAAAAAGGAAATTAAAAAACTTCCCCGGCCATTAACACTGACTCATTTTGTAGGAACTAATAATTCGGCAATTCAATCGTTTGTGCGTATTAAAGGACGGGTTGCCGATGAATTGGGTGTTATTGTTAAAAAAGTTGACGTTACCAAATTAAACACGGATGAAATTTTTGAGAAAATAAATAATACAGAAGGAAAGACTGATGGTGTTATTTTACAATTTCCGCTTCCTAAAGAAGTTGATGTAAATGTTGCCAGAAATGCCATACCGCTTTCACTTGACGTTGACGCCATATCTCAAAGGGCTATGGAAGAGTTTGGAAAAGGAAAACTTCCAATAATGCCGCCGGTCGCCGGAGCCATAAAAGAAATTATTGATGAATATAAAATTGAAGTGAATGGCAAAAAAGTTTTGGTTATTGGAGCAGGGCTTTTGGTTGGTATTCCCGCCAAGATTTTGTTCCAAAATCTTGGCGCTGATGTGGAGGTTGTTACTAAAGAATTTGGCGATTTAACACCTTATACAAAAAGAGCCGATATTATTGTGCTTGGTGCCGGTTCCCCCGGGCTTTTAACACTGGAAATGATTAAAGACGGAGCGGTGGTGTTTGATGCCGGAACGAGTGAAGAGGGAGGAAAGTTGATTGGAGATGCCACCCCCGCCTGCGCCGAAAAATGCTCATTTTTTACCCCGGTTCCAGGGGGAATTGGCCCTATAACAATTGCAATGATTTTTAAGAATTTACTAGTTTTATCTCAATAGATCCCAAAAACTTCTGTTTGACAAATTATAAGGAGAACCCTAACCTGTATTCAGGCGCTTTTTGGGAGTATTTCGATGGACAACATTCCGCTTCTTGCAAAGAGGTTTATTGGTTCCGTACCTAAAGTTGGTATAATGGGTCAATTGATGTGGTTTAAGATTGATAGCATTGGGTTTGGCAGTCATCTGAAACCCGGGACAGCTCGGACGATTGTGTGGGAATATCACGGCGAACTTAAAAAACAACGCGGTGTCGAACGGGATGTATCGATTGTTCTTCCATCGAAGACCACGCTCCATGATAAATTAGTGAGTGTGGGGCATGAACTTGGGCACACCTTCCAATTATTTCCCGATGACAAATCATTGCGAGATTGGCGTCTGGCATTCGGCACTCCACGTGATGGTGGGAAGTGGGGACGTTCTCTCGGTCTCAACTCGGCAGAAGAAGTCGAAGCATTCTGCGATGTGTTTGGAGAACTTTGGCTACAAAGGGAGACAAATAAACGGGACCTTGGCAAGTTGCTTATGACAACTCTTGGTTCTGGAATAATCAAAATTTGAAATCGCCCGTGTTTTTCAAGCGGAGCGATTTTTGTTTTCTGCGCTGTTCCGCGTTCGTTCTGTGGCCGCCGCAGTTGCTGCGGCGGCAAAAATCTGCATAATACGACAGTATGTCTAACCCCCGCGTTTGGGCGCTAATCGTTTTAATTTTGGGAACCTCCTTAGGTTTTTTGGTCTATTTTTCGGAATATAAGCCGGAGAGCAAATTGGGCGAATGGCCTTTTAAATTGGGACTTGACCTAAAAGGCGGAGCGCATTTGGTTTACAAAGCGGACACTAGCAAAGTCCCTGGTGGGGCGGTGGGAGAGCAAATGGATTCCCTGCGCGAAGTGATTGAACGAAGGATAAATGTTTTCGGTGTTTCCGAACCATTAGTCCAAGTTGAACATTCGGGAATAATTTCCGGAAATAGCGAAGAGCGTTTAATAGTGGAATTGCCAGGCGTAACGGACATTGGGGAAGCGGTCAAAGCTATTGGTCAAACGCCACTACTTGAATTTCTTTTGCTTAAAGATGATTCTCCAAGTGCATTGGCTGATGTCAAAGACGGCACCTCAATTGCCGAGCATTTTGCAGAAACAGGACTAACTGGAAGCTTGCTAAAGCATTCCACTCTGCAGTTTGACCAAAATACTCAAGAGCCGATAGTTAGTTTGCAATTTAACGATGAAGGCCAGAAATTGTTTGCCAAAATCACCAAAGAAAATCGTGGCAGATACATGGCGATATTCTTGGATGGTGCGGTTATTTCCATGCCGGTTATTCGCGAAGAAATTCCAAGCGGGGAAGCGATAATTTCCGGCGGCTTTGCGCCTGACGAAGCCAAAGCCTTGGTGCGCAATTTAAATTACGGCGCACTTCCGGTTCCGATTGAATTAATTTCTACCCAAACAATAGGTCCTTCGCTTGGTGAAAAAGCGGTCAAAGATAGCGTACGAGCCGGAATTATTGGCCTGATTGTTGTTTCAATATTTCTTTTGCTTTGGTATCGCTTGCCGGGATTGGTGGCCGTTCTGGCGCTTATTCTTTACAGCATTATAATGCTTGCCATTTTCAAGCTTGTCCCGGTGGTGCTAACAGCCGCGGGTTTGGCCGCCTTTATCCTTTCAATCGGTATGGCGGTTGATGCCAACATTTTAATATTTGAGCGCACCAAAGAAGAATTGCGTTCCGGTAAAAAATTGGGGGGGGCGATTCATGAAGGATTCGCCCGCGCTTGGACTTCCATTCGCGATTCCAATATTTCCAGCATGATTACCGCCGTTATTTTGTATTGGCTTGGCACCTCGGCCGTTATCAAAGGTTTCGCTCTGGTATTTTTCTTAGGCGTCTTGGCCTCAATGTTTACGGCTGTGACCGCCAGCCGACTATTTATGTGTTCTCTTGGATTTAATTTGGAGCGCCGTGGCGGAATTATTGATTTTTTGTTCGGTTCAGGGTTCAAGAAATAGATAAACATGAAAATTGTCTCTAACAGAAAAATATTTTACTGGATTTCGGGAATTGTTGTTCTTTCCTCAATAATTTCACTTTTTGTCTTTGGATTGAATTACGGAATTGATTTTAAGGGTGGCTCCATTTTGGAAATCCAATATCTTGGCGAAAAACCGGACGCCTCTGCAGTTGAAGCGAGCGCAATGTCAGCTGGCGTGAAAGGTTTCTCGGTTCGTCCAAGTGGAGAAAGTGAGTTCATTGTGAGAACGCCACACCTTGATGAAGCGACACGACTGTCACTAATTAATGCCTTAAATGGCAATGGAAAATGGCCATTGGAGCAAAAGCGCTTTAGTTCGGTTGGACCTTCCCTTGGCAAAGAATTGGCCAGTAAAGCCCTTCTTTCAATCGCTTTAGTAATTGGCGCCATCTTGCTTTTCATTGCCTTTGCTTTCAGGAAAGTATCAGAGCCGGTTTCGTCTTGGAAATATGGCATTATTGCAATCGTTGGTCTCATTCACAATGTAATAATTCCCGCAGGGGCTTTTGCGTTATTTGGTCATTATTTTGGCGCTGAAGTGGACTCACTTTTTGTAACAGCACTACTTGTTATTCTGGGCTTTTCAATTCATGACACTATCGTTGTGTTTGACCGAGTGCGTGAGAATTTAAGAAAAAATATTGAATACAACAAGAAAGAAATGTTTGAAGAAACGGTTGGCAAAAGTGTCTCACAAACAATCGCTCGTTCTATAAACACCTCTCTAACCACACTCTTTGTTTTGTTTGCGCTTTATCTTTGGGGACCGGAATCCACCAAGTGGTTCTCTCTGACCCTTCTTATCGGTATTGCCGTTGGAACCTACTCCTCAATTTTCTTGGGCTCAACTTTGTTGGTAACTGTTGAAGAATGGCAGAGAAATAAAACAGAAAAGAAAAAATAAGGTATACTTACTTTTGCGAGGCCAAAAAATCTGCTTCTCCTTATTAGCACCCATAGGAAAGCTCGGATTGTCGGGCAAATACGCGCGGGATGTTTCAGATATTTGACCCACGCAGGGTAAAAGGGTAAGTGGTCTAAAAGCAGGCCCCACTCCCTCCTCGTAGCCGCGGCTTTCCCGCGGCTTGTTCATGAGAGAAACTGCATAAGTTCAGATACATATGGCACTCCTCTTAATTGAGGACTATGCGCATTT
>CAYHJR010000019.1:0-12663 GCA_964357075.1 uncultured Candidatus Saccharibacteria bacterium | reverse complement strand
TCCATCATGCTTTCCAAAACAAAAAGTCGCCAGTGGCGTTTATGTTATCATCACCTTATTATCCGTTAATCGGAGACAGAAAGTGCAAAAGTGGGTGGCCTTATACACCCACTACAAATTAGTGCCCAGTGACTGTATGATTACGGGAATGATTGCTTATATTGAAGGCCCGGTCATAAGTAAAAGCGAAAAAAGTTTGGTGGTGCAAACAGGCAGCATTGGTTATCGCGTTTTTACGACTAACGAAACAATCGCCCAAAACCCCTCTTCAATTTCCCTCTATACTTACCTGGCCGTTCGGGAAAACGCCCTGGATTTATACGGTTTTGAAAGCAAAGAGGAGCTCTCTTTCTTTGAATTGCTTTTGACCATTCCTGGGATTGGCCCCAGGTCGGCTCTTTCCATATTGAATGTGGCGCACGTGGAAACTTTAAGAAGGGCCATAGGCGGAGGCGACGTGTCATACCTTACAAAAGTATCCGGTATCGGCAAAAAAACGGCTGAAAAAATTATTTTGGAACTCCGGGACAAAGTTGGCACGATTGAAACAGAAGACAAAGCGGCTCTCAAAGAAACTTCGGATGCTCTTTTGGCGCTTCTGGCGTTGGGCTACAATGAAAGAGAAGTGCGGGAAGCGCTGAAAGAAATAAATTTGCCGAACGCCGGAGTGCACGAATTGGTAAAAACCGCTTTAAAATTTCTTGGCAAATAAAAGGCCGTAGTATTTCATACGGCCTAGGCCATCCTTAGGAGCGTCTCGTGTTTGAGGTGATACATGGGACGAAAAAACTCTGCCCCGTGAGTTTTAAATCTTATGTCATAGGTCACAGGCCCCCCGATACTGAACAGATTATCTTCAACAACCGAAAGTATCTGTCCTGTGACAGGTCTCAAAAACGCCAGAATTTCTTCAAGTGTTTTTATTTTGTTTTTCTCCACCTGCCCGCAATCACGCCTGTAGACAACGATGTCTCCAACACAAACCGAGATTTCCAGATCGTAAAGAGCTGGCTTACTTTCTTTTACTTCGCCCGGGATAAGTTTTTTCTTTGCCCTTTCAATGAGAAAGTTCCGGAGTTTCCCCCTAGCTTCTTTTTCAAGTTTGGCAGTGACTTTACTCACTCCCTGTGGCAACTGAAAACTCGACTCCCAGATAGACAGGAGAACTCCGCGGCCGATTGAAACAACAGCAATCTTGGTGCTTTTATCACGTGGCGAGTAGAAAAGCAGAAATTCACCGCGACTATCTCTGCCGAGCTCTACCACAGCTTCTGCCAAAATAATTGCCACAACATCCTCGGTCAGCATCCTGGTGCGACCGCGGACTCGTTTAAATCCGTGCCAATTGAGTTCCATACGGTTCTCCAGGGGTTTTGAATGGGGGGGAAACAGCAAACTCGATTTCATCATTTAATAGAGATTAAGTCAAATATATAAGCTCTTGTGCTATAATTTCAACATGCTTGAGAAAATTTTTCGTCTTACAGAAAAAATGATACCCGAACCACTTTTCCGATTTTTTCAGCCATATTATCATTTCTTGCTGTCTTACCTTGGCGCGCTTTACTACGGTTTCCCGTCGGAAAAAATGCTCATCATTGGCGTTACCGGCACCAAAGGCAAAACCACCACTTCGGAGATAATTTATAAAATTTTTAGAGAAGTCGGTTTCAAGGTGGCTCTTATCAATACGGTTGAGTTCAGAATTGGAGCCGAAAGCGAGCGCAATCTTTTCAAAATGACAACCCCGGGACGATTTTTTCTGCAAAAATTTTTGGCGCGCGCCAAAGCGCATAAATGCACCCACGTTATTATAGAAATTACGTCCGAAGCGGTTCTCCAATCGCGCCATCGCTTTTTGCATCTTGACGCTTTAGTTGTAACCAACATTTCACCGGAACACATTGAACGACACGGCTCATACCAAAATTATAAAGACGCCAAATTAGAAATCGCCAAACGCCTTTTAACCGGCACCAAACCGCGCCCGGTTTTGGTGACAAACGGCGATGATAGAGAATTAAAAAATTTCCGTTCGCTTCCCATTTTTGAACAATACCAATTTCGCCTTTCCGATGTTTTGCCATATGAAACGACTCCGGAAGGAACCACTTTTACTTGGCACGGCAAAAAAGTTAAAGCGCCCTTTATCAGCGAATTTAATTTGCAAAATGTTTTAGCGGCGCTTACTTTGGCCGACGTTTATTCCCTGCCGGAAGAAAAAGAAATTGCGGCCGTTGAAAAGTTCAAGGGAACATTGGGCCGTGCCCAAAGAATAGAAGTCGGGCAAAACTTTACCGTCGTTATTGATTACGCCCACACGGCGGATTCCATGAAAAAACTTTATGAAGCATTTCCCGGCCGCCGCATTTGCGTTTTCGGGGCGACCGGTGGCGGCCGCGACAAATGGAAGCGCCCGGAAATGGGTAAAATAGCGTCCGAGCATTGCGACGAAATAATTTTAACCAACGATGACCCGTATGATGAAAAACCAATTAACATCATCACCGAAATACGAAAAGGAATTACCAATCCTAAAACGACCGTTGAACTGAACCGCAGGAAAGCAATTGCTTTGGCATTATCCAAAGCCACTCCTGATTCCGTTGTCCTTATTTCCGGCAAAGGCACCGACCCCTACTTAATGGAGAAGGGTGGCAAAAGAACGCCGTGGGACGATGCCAAAATAGCTAAAGAAGAATTGGAAAAATTAATTAAATAAAAAGATTTTACAAAAGAAGACGAGAATTTAGTTTTGCGCTAGCGTGGGTGAAATAATTTATCAACAAAAATGGAGGGGGGTGGCGATTTTCGTAGTCGCTTCGCTTCTTAAAAATCAACCACTTGTCCCGTTACCCGCCTGCCGTGGCGCGGGCAGGGAAAATCTGCAAAATCGGATTTAGTTAGTAAGTTCGAAGCGAAGATATATAATCCGTGTAAGTATATATTTTATAAGTTTAATTTTTCTAATGGGATGCCCGAGCTACCGGAGGTTCAAACCACAGTCCTGGGAATAAACAGGGTTCTAAAAGAACTTTCTATTTCCGATGTCTGGACAGATTGGCAGAAAATTATTCACCATCGACCATTTTCTTCTTTTCGTAAAAAGATAACCGGTAGCAAGTTTTTGAAAGCCGAGCGCCGCGGCAAAAATATTTTGATTCATTTTTCCGGCAACAAAACTGTTCTGATACATATGAAAATGACGGGTCACATAATGTATGGCCACTACAAAAAGACCTACGACTTACAACTTACGACCAACAAAAAGAAAAAGGAAATGTGGATGCCGCACGAAAGCGAGAAAAACAAAGATTTAAAAGATCCGTATAACAGATTTATTCACGTGGTTTTTTCTTTGAGTAACGGCAAGCATTTGGTTTTCTGCGACACCCGCAAATTTGGCAAAATTGATTTGATTGAAACCAACAATCTTTCTCATTCGAAACATCTGGCGCACTTGGGACCGGAACCGTTATTTTCAAATTTCACCTTCAAAGTTTTTAAGGAACAAATCAAAAAAAGACCGCACGGAAAAATAAAGACCGTTTTAATGGACCAAACCATAATTTCCGGCATTGGCAATATTTATTCCGATGAAATACTTTGGCGCGCCGGCGTTAATCCGGAAGAAAGAGTGGAAAATTTACCTTTAAAAATATTGCAGAAAATTTTCAAGGCCTTAAAACCGACTCTCCGCGGCGGAATTGAGCTTGGAGGAGATTCCACTTCTGATTACCGCAATATAGACGGGGCGCGGGGAAAATTTCAAGAACGCCACCACGCTTACGGACGAACTGGCCAGTCCTGCGGAAAAAGTAATTGTAAAGGTTTTATTTTGCGCAAGGTGGTAAACGGCCGAAGCGCTCATTTTTGCTCCAAACACCAGAGGGTTTCTTTTTCCTAATTCGCCAATTATTCTAATTTTCCTAATTCTGCTATTATTTTACATATGGCAGAAACCCCTAAAGGACCCGGTGATGATTTTGGGCTATTTGTGGCAGTTATTGCAATTATTGCTATTGCTATTATGGGAAGCGGCCGCGCAACAACGCAAATCTCCCAAAATAGCGATTACACATCGGATAATACTTCTCAATCTTCCGAAGAAATAAGGAAGGAAACCGAGAGAAAAACTCTTATCGGTTCCGCTTCTCCTCTCGAAGATTCAATGTCTCTTGAACAGGGCAATCTTTGGAGCGAAAATCCGGATGAAGAATATCTGGTTATTGACATTTCTCCGAGCGTCAAAGGAAAAACTCTGCTGACGGGACTTGAATTGAGAAGCGCTGTGACAGGCGCCGGCGTGCCAATCGGCAAAGGGGTTTATCGCTATGGTTTTTCGCGAAACGAAGTTGAGGACCCAATTTATGTGAACCCGGGCGATAAAATTTACGTGGTCTCCGGTAAATCTCCCGTCGGCTATTCTTTCCAGGTAAACAAATGTAGTGGTTATTTGACTCAATCCAACACTTTCAACCCTGCAATTTATACAAGTTGCCCCCCGCCGAACCAGGGCAATCTTCCCCCGATTCCAATCAAGTGGCGAAACGCTTGCTACAACTATTTGGAAAGTTTACCGAGTTGTTTCATGCCCTTAAACGATTTGCCGGAAGATGTCGGGCCGGAATGCATCGGCTACGCCACAACCGAAATAAGCTACAACAAGTGCGTTGAGAATCACCAGAACGACAAAGATTTTTACACCAAAGAGTGGCGCGTTTATTTAAACAGACCCGAAGACACATGGTTGGACAGGCGCGAACTTATAAAACTTCTTGATATAAACAAAAAGACAATCGATTATATTGAAATTTAAACCCCCAACATTCTATACAGCGCCACACCAGTAGCAACAGAAACATTCAAAGATTCCTTGATGCCTTTCATCGGAATTTCCACCACCTTGTCGCAAAGCGACAAGGTGGTGGGCTTCACCCCATCAACTTCGTTTCCCATAATTAATACAAAATTCCCTTTTGGCTTTACTTTTTTATAATCAACAGATTTTTTACTTTGCTCAAGCGCCACAATTAAAAACTTTTTCTTTTTTAATTCTCGCACGAGCGGGCCCGCTTTAGTGCGAGCCTCCCACGGCACGCTCAATTCCGCCCCAAGGGCCGACTTGGCAATATCTTTACGAGCGCGACCAAATCTATCAATTGGGCTTGGGGTAATGCCAATCAAATATATTTTACTAACCCCGACAGCATCCGCCGTGCGGAAAATGGCGCCGACATTTTCCGCACTCCGTATATTCTCAAGAATCAAGTAAACTTTTCTTTTCATGATTTATGTTTTATGTTCCATGTTCTATGCTCTGTATCACTATGCTACAATAGCACAATGACGTTTAGCGTTTTTGAAAATGCCCTCAATTATTGGTTCGTGGCCGTTTCCGTTTTGCGCATTGTAATTGGAATTATCACAATCATTCTGGCTAAGCGCGCCTTAGGAAAAGAGCGATTTGAAAACACGCAAATTTTCACCTCCCTTGGCTTGGTGCCCGGTAAATTCTTCTCCTTTGTTTTTGGCTTTATTATGCTGATTTGCGGCGTCCTTTTGATTATCGGACTCTTTACCCAAGTAGCGGCGCTCGCGATTACGATACTGTCGCTTGCGCTAGTGTTATTGCGCCTGACCGGACGAGTGCTGTCTAAAGAAAGCAATCTTTTCTTCGTAATGCTCGCTACTGTTTGTTTTTCTCTAATCTATTTTGGCGCCGGCGCCATAGCGCTTGATTTGCCACTTTAACTTGAACTTGTTTTTAGATTTTAATATTAGGAAAATATCAGTTTAGAGTAGCCCCTTTTATTTTTAAAAACTCCTCCCATAAATTTAAGCTTTTTTCTATAAGGTCTATTGCGTCGTAGTGGAATCCTTCATAGTACACGATGTGACAAAATTCAACGTCATCAAAACTTCCTTTCGACGTGCGAACAACCGGCCTTACTTTCACATCAAAAAACATGTCTTTTTCCTTGTACTTAGGGGTCAAATGCTTCGTTCCAATGCATATGTCTTGACAAATCTGAAGCTCAAAATTTTCGTCTATAAAGGTGTTTGCTTCTGACGAAGAAATAACTCCGTCACTTACTAACCAATCTTTTAGATGATGGAGTGATTGGATACATGAATAAACGTCATCCGTGTATCCTTCCGCAGGAATACTGTGATTAATTGCGTATGCCTTTACAATTCTTCTGTCTCTTTTTATTCTTTCTTTAAGTCGGAAGACTCTGCTGTAGTGCTCTTTCCACATATTAATTTGTCCGCCCAGCAGGAATCGAACCTGCGACCAATTGCTTAAAAGGCAACTGCTCTACCGCTGAGCTATGGGCGGATATTATTGATTTTTAACACATTTCCCTAATATACAAAAGCTCAAGTACAGTGAATTCATATACTCCCTATCCGAGAAAATGTTTATCGCATAATTCTTTTTAAAATTTCATTATAAATATCTTTTCTATTGCCAATAGCAAGCACCTTTACTTTAGAAGAATCAATTTTGAAAATAACCCTATAATCACCCGTTCTTAGAGTTCTATAATTCTTTAGAGAATAGCGCAGGGGCTTACCAAAAACTTCTGGATTTTTAGAAAGTTTTTCGTCAATCAATTTTAAAATATATCGAGCCACTTCACGCCCAATTTTCGGCACATCTTTTTTTAGAACATCTTCATGAAAACTTATTTCGTAAGCATTTTCCATGCTTGTTTGTGAGATATATATTTTGCTCCTTTTGTGTCGCGCCTTTCGGCAATTTCGCTCAAAATTTTATCCTCTTCTAATTCAAGGGCAATTTGTAGCATTTGGGCCGCCTTGGTTGCTTCTGGCACCCGATCACGCTTGGCTATGGTTCTAAGAGCGCTATCAAGCTCTTTTGAAATACTTATGTTGATGCGTTTTTTTGTGGTAGGCATAATCGTAAGTGTATCAAAAGTGTATCAGTTGTCAATACTCTGTATGCGTCCACCATAGTTTGTCTGTCCCTTGTTTTAGAGTTTAAATGGAAATAACCTTTGGTTATCCCCGACTAGGGCGGAGTTTTCTTTTTCTAGCCATAAAATTTATTTGTGATAATATTTAGGCAATAAAATAATTAAAATCTATGAAATCAAAAAAATACATCCTGGGGTTAGTAATTTTAGGTCTAGCCATTCCCTCTTTGGCGGGGGCGGCAATGTTTCTAGGCGAAAAGGACGGTAATGTTTTAATCAAAAACCAAAGTGATATACGCGACAATATTTACGCCGCCGGCAAAAGCGTTTCTATTCAACAGGCAATTTTCGGCGACGTTTTGGTAGCCGGCGCCACTGTTTCAATTTCGGAAAATGTTGCGGACGATGTTTGGGCGGCTGGAGCCAATGTTTCCGTTTTGGGTGGAACTGGCGGAGACGCTCGGCTGGCCGGAAGCAGTGTTTTGATAAATGCGCCGGTTGGAAAGGACTTGTTGGCCGCGGGCGGTACTGTCTCAATTTCTTCGAAAACAACAGTTGGAAATGATATGGCGCTCGCTGGAGGCATAGTTACGTTTGATGGTGTGGCCAACAAATCGGCCAAAATCGTAGGTGGCGAAATTATAATCAACGGCACCATAAATGGAGACGCGACAATAATGGCTGATGAGAAACTTTCTTTCGGACCGGGCGCAAAAATAAAGGGTAACCTTAATTATAGTTCTCGAAAAGAAATGGTTGTACCAGAGGGAGTGGTCTCCGGCAAAGTTACTTATGAAGTAAAAAATTATGGAAAAAGAAACACCCCGCACGCTTGGCTTCCGGGAATGTTCGCCGGTTTTGGGAGCGTTTCTTTCTTAATGATGCTCGTTGGCGCGCTGGCTCTGCTTTATATTCTTCCTTCGCTTTCCCGCGAAATTACCACGACAGCCCTCACCAAAGTAGGCAATTCATTTTTGCGCGGTTTTATAGTGTTGATAGTAATGCCAATCGCAGGGCTTATTTTACTCGCCACAATTTTGGGCTGGCTGGTGGGCTGGGTTACTTTGGCTGTGTTCGCCCTTATACTGGTAATTTCCAAAGCGGGAGTGGCGCTGATTTTCGGCGCTTTCTTGGCAAAAATAATAAGGAAGGACGGCATAATTCACATGTCTTGGAAAACCGCCACCTTGGGCGCCTTGGGACTTTCGCTTCTTTGCCTAATTCCGATTATCGGCTGGGCAATTATGTTTTTGGTTTGGCTTATCTCATTCGGCTCAACCGCCACCTACATTTTCGAAAAACTCTGGCTCGGGAGTCGAAACTAAATAATTGACTTTATTTTTTGCAAGAGTAACCTAGCTTTCGGAGCGAGACTTTTTCTCGCATGAACAATCTCATGTTAGGAGGCCTCTGTGAGCGGAATAAGACGGGAGGAAGTTGTAGTCATGCTTGGCGCAATTGAAAGGGCGTGGAAAAGGGGTGATTTGAAGGGCCTTTGTAGTTTTTACGCCTGGGACGCTTCGTTTCTGTCGAGTTCAAGATGGGCTCGCGGCAGAAAATTCATACTGGGTCGGTATCAAACCTTGTTTCCTGACCCAATGAATATGGGGCGACTTTCATTCAAGCTCTTGGAATTCTCGAGATGGGGAACCAGCAACTCCCAGAGGGCTTCCGCAATAGTCACTTGGCAACTGGAGCAGGTCTCTGCCAAAACCGAGGGTTTCAGCTTGCTGGTACTGAAGAAAACCTCAAAGCTTGGGAAAGTACGCATATGCCAAGATGCGTCCGTTTAAAAAGTTCCAACAATCAAAGATTCCCGCGCTTCGCGCGGGCTTTTTTATTAAACCGAAAGCACGAATCGCTCCAAAGCCGTTTCCAATTCAAAACGTCCTCGATGCGCCTCGTGATAATCACGGATTAGTTGCAAAGAGAATTTTTCCAGCTCTTCTTGCTTATAATTTTTCAAAAATGATTTGGCTTTATTCGCTACAAACGGATTAAGCGATTTGCCTTCCCCGCGAGAGACCAGAATCATTGACTTCAGTTGCCAAAATAAAGTACCGGCAATTTCTTCTCCCGTTTTACCGACCTCAATCGCCTTAGTGTATAAAACCCAAAGCGTTTTCTTGTCACGCATACCAAGAGCGTCACTCAATTGAAAAATATTAAACATGCCAAACTTTTTCTCGGGCAACTTATAGTTCTCTAATTTTGTGGCGTGTTTTTTTAAAATCTTTAAGGTCTCCACGTCAATTGAGCTTTCCAGAAAAACAAAAATATTCGGCGATTTTGAAAAATCCTCCAAATTTTTCAAAATCGCCTCCGCCACTTCTTCCCTTTCCAAAACCCCGTCACACTTCACGGCCGTTTTTTCAGAAAACAAATTATCCGTGGTTGCCAAAGACAAAAGTTCTGACGCGTCTTGCAAATTTTCGTCAAAATAAATCGGTTTTTCTTCGCTGTTTTTCCCCAAGATATTTTCCGCTTCCTTAAGAAGCTTCAATCTGTCATTGCCATATAAAACGTAGAACATATTTTCATTTTTTGTTGGGGACTAAAGTGGGCGTAAGATATTTGTGAACCAAATTTTCGTATTCTTTATACATTTTCTCGTTAATACCCCACTCTACAATAGACAGCAAAGGTTTGTATACTAACTTTTTGTTTTTATCAAAATAGGGCGGTAAACTAATTCTAAAATACGGCTGTTCCCAACAATTTACAAAAACTATTGGAGCATTCCAGTACTTGGCAACACGATTAATAACCTCAACGCTTTGATTATGTAGAGGATCATTAGCCCCCCATCTAAACTTTACTTCAACAAATTGAGGTTTTCCTTTTTTGTCTATAACTATAAAATCGGGTATGGCTCTTATTTTTTCTCCCACTTCTCCATATTTATCAAAATTTTCTCCGGGCTGAACTAAATTTTGGGTGATAGCTTCATAGCCAAACCTATATATTCTATTGCCAGAATCCCTTATAAGCCCCTCAAAAAGGGTTTCAGCCATACGGCCTTTCAACATGTTTTCCGCAAAATAGCTGTTTTTCATTTCTTACTAATTATAGATTATGCGCTTTTCTCTTGCTATCAAGACATTTCTCCCCAATTTTTGCCTTTGGCAAAAGAGATTGTTAATTTAATGTCAAAAATTTCTTTGGGTGAAATGACATTTTCCATTATTTTTTGAATTTTAGGTGCCACCGTATCTGCCAAATCTTCCTTAATTTCATACATAAGTTCGTCGTGAATTTGGAGAAGTGGTCTCACCCCTTTTTCCAATCCTTCTTTTTGAATCATTTCTTCAATCTGTCCCATGGCAATTTTTATAATATCCGCATTTGTGCCTTGAATGGGAGCATTAATGGCGGCGCGCTCCGCCGCCGCCCGAATAAATGGTAAATGCGATTTTATGCCTTCAAAATAACGTCGGCGTCCAAAATAGGTCTCGGTGTAGCCCTTTCTACTAGCTTCCGCTTTAATCCAATTAATGTAATTAGCCAAGCCGGAAAACGAAGCGAAGTAATCATTATAAAATTTCTGCGCTTCCGCCCTTTTTGTCCCCAAATTCTGCTGTAATGCACTAACTCCCATCCCGTAAAGAATGCCGAAGTTAATCACCTTGGCCTGGCGACGCATCTCTTTGTCCACCAGTTCCTGCGGCACGCCAAAAACTTCCGATGCTACTTCCGTATGCACATCTCGCCCGCTTTTAAAAATCTCAATCAATTTTTCATCCCCCGAGAGAAAAGCGGCGATTTTCAATTCAACCTGCGCATAATCAAAAGTGGCCAGAACAAAGCCTTTCTCGGCTACAAAACCATTCCTGATTTTCCTCCCCAGTTCGGTCTTAATTGGAATGTTTTGCAAATTAGGATTTTGCGAAGAAAAGCGCCCTGTGGCGGAGCCCGAGGGAATAAATTCTGCGTGAAGTCGCCCGTCCTCTCCCGCCATTTGCGGAATATTATCAATATAAGTTGAAAGTAATTTCTGCAATTCACGATAAGAAAGGATCTCCGGAATAATCGGGTGCAACTCTTTCATTTTCTCCAGTTCGGATTCGCGGGTTGATTTCTGTCCGGTGGAAGTTTTCTTTTGATTTTTAAGTCCCAATCCCATTTTTTCAAAAATAACTTCCCCCAGTTGTTTTGGGGAATTGATATTAAATTCCACTCCTGCGTGGCTATAAATTATTTTCTCCAGTTTTTCTAATTCTTGGTGATATTCGGTAGAAAGTTTCTTAAAATAAGGAATGTCAATTGCAATACCAATCTCATTCATTCTTTTTAAAATCGGAATGAGCGGTTTTTCTATTTTTTCATAAATAAATTCCAATTTTTGCTTTTTTATTTCGGTCAAAATTATCTCTTTGGCTTTTTTGAAATCTCTTGTTTTGGCATATTGATAAACATCGTCCAGTGTCGGACTTGTAAAATTAGAATTCAAAATCCAAAGCGCCAATTCTATTTCATTTCTTTCTTTTGGGTCTATGTGCGCTTCTTCACTTTCTTTAACTTCGTGCTCGGCTATAGTTTCCCCGAAAAGCTCTCTCATTCTCCCGCTTAAACTTCGAAATTCCATCTCGGCAAAAAAAGCCGCCGCCTTGTCGGGATGAAACTCTTCCCTCCATTGTTTAGCGGGAATTTTAAAAACAATCGGCGCGTCTCTTCTTATGGTGGCCAGTTCTTTGCTGAATTGCGCCTCTTCTTCTCCCTCAATCAGAAGTTTTACAATGCGCTCTTTGATTCCCGATTCTTCAAATACTTTTTTACCTGCCTGCGCAGGCAGGTCTTTTTTAAGTTTTTTATATATTTCTTCAATCCCCCCAAAATTTACAATCAAGTCCGTGGCCGTTTTTTCACCGATTCCGGCAATACCGATAATGTTATCCGACGGGTCCCCGCGAAGCCCTTTGTAATCCGGTAGGAGTTTCGGCGGGAAACCAAAACGCTCCACCACCGCCTTTTCATTATAAAGAATTGTGTCGTTAATCCCTTTTTTAAGCGTGTAAACTCTGACCTTATCATCATCAATCAATTGCATAGTATCCATATCACCCGAAGCAATAATAATGTCTAGGTTTTGGCTTTTAGCTTCTAGGTTTTGGCGGGAAACCTGCTCCACGATAGTACCGAGCATGTCGTCCGCCTCATATCCTGGGTGCTCATAAATTGGAATGCTGAACGCCTCAAAAACGTCCCGACTTCTTTTCATCTGCGAAATTAACGTCTCATCCGCTTTCGGTCTCTTGGCTTTGTATCCTTCGTAGGCCTCGTGTCTAAAAGTCGGTCCCGGCAAATCATAACAAGAAGCGATATAGTCCGGTTTTAAATCCGTTATTATTTTCATCAACATTGTGGAGAGCCCGTAAATTGCTCCCGTCGGCTCGCCTTTAGAGGTAGAAAAATCCGGCAGAGCGTGATAGGCGCGATGCAAAATGGCGTGAGCGTCCAGCAGAACCAAACGCTTACTTTTTGTGACATTTTCGGTTTTTTCTTTTTTGGAGGTTTTTGCCATAATCAAAATTTGAGTTAAGAGATACGAGTTAAGAGTTCAGGTTTTAAGAAAGTTACTGTATTTATTTTAATCATACCTCATATCTCACAACTCATAACTTGACCTTTAATTCCCGTGTTTTTTCATCAACAAATTCAAATTTAATGGTTTTGGCTGTTTTGGGAATAAGATTTCGCACTTTTTCCGGCCATTCAAGGG
>CAYHJR010000018.1:6622-13360 GCA_964357075.1 uncultured Candidatus Saccharibacteria bacterium | reverse complement strand
CAGGTGGCAAGCTCCACGCGTCCGCAACTAGCTCTCTCTGACGGCTCACTCACATCCAATCATTGGATAATGAGAAGTGCAGGAAATACTTTTGCATTAGCAACTTCTAGTCCCTCAACATTTGCAACAAGTTCGATTAACGCAATTACCGTGAGTGCGGACGGATTGGTTGGTATTGGAAAAAACATACCAACTTCAAATCTTGATGTGGTGGGAACAGCGAACATTACAGGCACACTCACTAATACGGGAACTTACAATCTTGGTGTCACTAATGCGAACAATATTTTAAATGGAGGTACCCATACTTTTAGACAGCCAACCGGAAACGTGGGTCCACTAGTTAGTATTCAACATGATTCAGGAGGCGCAAGCTATAACGCGAGTTTAATTTGGCAAAATGGTTCAACTTATAAGGGCTATATGGTTTATGATGTTAATCAAGTAACAAAAGATATTTTGTCGATTGGTGTGGCCCCCAGCTCAAATCTTCCTTCTGAAGCTAAATCATCAATCAACCTTACTCCCGGAAATTACACCGGCATGGGAACCACCACTCCAAAATGGCTCTTGCAACTCGCTTCATCCACTGCGCCACAACTCGCCCTTTCCGATGGCTCCTTAACTTCCAATCATTGGGTAATGAGAAGTGCAGGAAGCAATTTTTACCTTGCCACATCCAGTCCAACAACTTTTGCCACAAGCACGACATCCTACATATCTATTAACAGCAACACCAGCACCACCACCATAAACGGCTTTCTGGATGTGATTGGAAATGGCGCCAACGCCACTTCAACTTATTCCGCCAATCTCTGGGTGAAGGGCGCGTTGCAAATTGGGCCCTCTTCCATATATTTGGACACTAACGGCATCAGAAATTCTGCCGGCACCTATGCCATTGATTTCACCAACGGTTCAACCACGTTTAACTCTTTTAATTTTACGACCAGCACAACAACTTCCGCCACCTCAACCAACTTCTTCTCAACTACCGCTTCCTCCACTAATCTTTTCGCCACCACCGGCAACATCGGCACATTGGCCTTACAGAAAATCTCCAATTTAACTTCCAATGGTTTTGTTAAGACTAGTGGAAGCGACGGCACGCTTTCAGTTGACACCGCCACTTACTTCTCTGGAAACCCTTATGATTCAAAATGGGCCACATCAACCGGAGCATTTACCAATGCTATATACGCAAACGGGGGAGTAAATACTCTTGTCGGCATCGGCACCACCACCCCGGCTTGGCAACTGCAAATCGCCTCGGGAACCGCCCCGCAACTCACCCTTTCCGATGCTTCTCTTACATCAAATCATTGGTCGTTTAGAAATACCGGTGGCACGCTTTTTCTCTCCACTTCAAGCCCAACCACTTTTGCCACTTCCACCAATTCTATTCTTTCAATTACAAGCGCCGGCAAGTTTAATCTCGGCGATTCGGAACTTTTCCAGTTTGACCAGGACACCGGTTCAACCACAATTTCCAATTTGATTACCGGAAATCAAACAACGGACTTAAATCCCGGTATGATATCCGCTCTTGACGCTCCTCTTGATTCTTCCTGCGCCAAGGGCACGCCGCAAGGACTGCAATTTGGTTTCACCTCCTACAGCGCCACTTCAACTTTTGGACTTTACGCTAACTGCAACGGAAGCGGGGCTGTAAATGATTTTCTTGTGGGAATAGGCACATCCTCGCCAAACTTCAAGCTGGAGATTGCCACCGCCTCCGGCACACCGCAGTTGGCGCTCGCCGATGCTTCGGCGAGCGGTGACCACAAATGGACTTTCCGTTCAACCGGTGGATTCCTTTATATCGCCACTTCATCTAATACGGTAACAGCCACCTCAACGCATACCGCGCTTACTATAAACGACAATGCCTTTGTTGGGGTTGGCACTACTTCACCGTGGGCAAAACTATCTGTAAACGGTACCGTGTCTTTGCAAAATTTAACCACCAATATCGGCGGAGTTACAGCCGCTCTTTGTTTGGACAGCAATAATCAGGTTACGCAGAATACCGATAATGAGACATGTGTTGCCTCATCAATCCGTTATAAACAAAATATTGAGTCGCTTGGCACATCTTCCGCCTTGGATTTAATATCTAGTTTGCGTCCCGTAACATTTGAATACACAAGCGCCACGGGCACCGCGCACTTCGGTTTGATTGCGGAAGAAGTTGAATTGATTGATTCTAATTTAGTGAGTTATGACAAGGAAGGACTGCCTCAATCGGTGCGTTATATAGAAATAATTCCGCTTCTCATTCAGTCAGTAAAAGATTTGTCTTCCCGTATTCTCGCGCTTGAGGCAGGGTCGAGTTCCGCCACCGCCGTGAGCTTGTCGAACGGCGGGGGAGCGTTCTCAATTGGCGCTGTTATTGAGGGCTTGAAACAATTCGGTATTTTTGTCAGCGACGCTTTGGTTCAAATTAAAAATCTAGCGGTTGATAAATTAACAATCGGCTCAAGCGCGAATCCAACCGGCATAACTTTGTTTGATGAAGAAACTAAAACGCCATATTGCGTTTCTGTTTCCGGCGGGCTTGTCAAATCAACTTCCGGTGAGTGCCAAGACAAAACCGTAGAAGTTTACGTTGCCCCTCCTGTAGAAACTCCGCCTCCTGAAGTCATAGCCACGAGTACTGACCCCGCCATTGAAACCCCTCCAGCCACAGACCCGACTGTTTCCACCAGCACGCCTCCTCTTGCGGAAGAGACAATCGTTTCTGCTCCGGTCGCAGAAGAGGTAATTGTCTCTGTTCCGGAAGTAGTGGAGGGCGCGCCCGCAACCGCCCCCGTAACGCCATAATCATATGAATTTTAAAATAACTAATTTAAATAATAACCCGGGGCCCCGCCCTCCGTCTCCCGGAGTATCAACTACCAAGGGCAGCCCTATGTATACACATAGGGCTGCCCTTGGTATAGAATAACTCGGAGGGCGGGCCTCCGTTAGAAACGGGCCTCCGTTAGAAATTTTATGAACGACCTAAAGTCAAAGTTAGAGTATAAAAAGAAAAGCACCGCTTAAGGACGGAACCTTAAACAGTACTTTTCCCTAGAGATACATCCCCATGATACCAAATCAAAACAATATGTCAAACAAAATTATCAGCATCTCTTACTTGGAGGCGAGGCCTCCAAGTAATCCAATTCTCCGAGGTGAGTTCTTATCTCTAGCGAAGCTAAGCCTCGCGGAGAAATTCCCAAGGCTTAACCTTGGCTCGGCAGAAAGGTTAAGCCTTAGGAAAAGAATGTAGTATCATAATAAAAATATGAAAAAAGATTTTAATGAATGGAATGTGATAAAAAAGAGAACACAAGACGAATCTCCTCGTCTATATACTGTTCGCGAGATATGGTGGTGTAAGCTCGGCGTAAATATCGGGACTGAACAAGATGGAAAAGGGGAGTGGTATGTCCGCCCGTGTGCAATCCTGAGAGGATTTGGACCTGATGCCTGTTTGGTAGTTCCTCTTACCACATCAACGCGCGAACATTCGTTACGTATCCCTGTCGGGTCAGTTGAAGGGGTTGAAGCGCGGGCCAACCTTTCGCAGATTCGTGTCATTGATACACGACGTCTCACTCGTAAAGTAGGATTTCTCGACAAAGATGAGTACTTGAAATTAAAAAAAGCCGCCAAAGACCTGTTCTCCGACGGCTCTTCTAACTCTTTCCCCCTTGCGGGGGCGAGGCCGAAGCCAACTATTCAATTATAATATATGGACTCAACAAAAAAGTCAATAAAGAAGATGTGGATAGCGACTTTCCCGCTTCTCGTACTCTCTGCGCTCTTTTTCTCACCAATTATTGTACACGCCGACTTGACCACAGGTCTCGTCGGTTATTGGACTTTTAACGGCAAGGATACGAATTGGGGGACAAACACCACGCAAGACAAAAGCGGTCAGGGGAACACGGGGACACTAATAGGTATGAGCACCACCACTTCTCCTGTGGCTGGCAAAATTGGACAAGGACTTAATTCTATCAGTTCAACCGGTTACATTGCGCTTGGCACACCCTCTTCCCTTAGTATTTCAGGTAGTATTACCATATCAGCTTGGATATATCCGAGAAGTAAGTATGACGGAATTTTTAGAAAAACAGATGATATTACTGGGTTTAATTTTCGTTTATATGACCAGACGGATAGAAACCTTCTGTTTGGCCGTTCGGGTGTGAATGTGTTTTCTAACGCTGGCGCGATTACCCTCAATAAATGGCAATTTGTCACCGTGACAAATGACGGGGTGAATACGAAATTTTATGTAAATGGAGTTGATGTGGGCACTACGGCTCAATCGGGTATAGTCGCCTCTCCTGGCGTAACAGCAAATATTGGCTATGCGGGTGATGGAACAGCTTATAGAGCCCTTGACGACGTCCGCATCTACAACCGCGCGCTTTCAGCGCAGGAAGTTAAACTCCTCTACAACACTTCATCTTCTTTTCATATCGCATCCTCTCCCACCAATGTCTTAACCAACGGCCTCGTCGGCTACTGGACATTTGATGGGAAAAATATGCCGAGTGGAAACGTGAATGATGTATCTGGACAGGGGAATCATATGTCAATTACTAATGGGGCATCGGTAAGTTTTGCCACCTCAACCGGTTATGTCGCTGGAAAGATTGGGCAAGCGCACAGAATGTTCAAAACTTCAGGTTCTTATTATACAAAAGGTTCAACCTCGGCGTTCAATTTCACCTCCAGTGATTTCAGCGGATTTATGTGGGTTAAATATACCTCTCACAACATCAATAGTGAATCATATATGGGCAATGGGGGATACCAAGCCAATGGCTGGCAGCTTACTTGGTTTGAAACCACTTCACAAATGCTTTTTAGAACCAATCAAGCAGGGGCTGACCAAGGCACCTATTCCACAACCAACCCAATTCAAGCAAATAAGTGGCACCTAGTTGGCTTCACCAGAAGTGGAACAACTGCAAAGATTTATGTAGATGGGGTGGATGTTACAGGGACACCTGCTTCCCACATAAATCCAACATCATCATCAAACGCTTTTGGTATCGGAGTATACACTCCCATCCCGAATTCATATTTGTTTGATGGTAAAATAGACGATGTCCGCGTCTACAACCGCGCTCTCTCGGCCCAAGAAGTAAAGTTGCTTTACAATCTTGGGTCAGCGAAACTAGCGGTCTCGCCTGACATGTCCATGCTGTCGGGTACGCAGACCCACTGGTCTTTTGATGGTAAAAGTATTGATTGGAATATTAATCAGGCAAGCGATAGTTCCAATAATGCCTCTACTAATGATGTTGGAATTTTGACAAATATGTCTACCACCTCCAGTCCTGTGGCGGGGAAAATCGGTCAAGCGTTAAAATTTGACGGGGTTGACGACATGGTAACTGCGCCGTCAGCCGGTCTGCCGAGTAATGCTTCGGCAGGTACAGCGTACACAATCTGTGCGTGGTTTAAACCGTACCGTGTTCACGATGGAGTAATTTTTTCATATATGAGGACCGCATCATCTCAAATCTTTGCTTTAATTCTTGGAAATGATGGGAAAATTGGAGCACAAGCTAAGGGTGTCAGTGGCACCCCCGTTGCATCAGCCAGTTCAACAACCCTATATATACCTAATATATGGTATCACGCCTGCGGGATAAAAATTCAATTAACATCCCAATCTATTTATATCAATGGAGTCTTTGAAGCCATTGAATCTACTTCGATTGGATTAAGCACCGTTTCTGTGCTAAGAGCTGGTTTTGGTCTCACGGGCTCATCATTTTTCAACGGAGAAATTGATGACATTAGAATGTTTAGTCGCGCCCTTTCCCCGACTGAAATAAAACAACTCTACAACCTCGGTTTCTCCCGCCCCCGCTAAACCTCCCGGAGGCCCGTCCCGGAGGCCCGCCCTCCGGAACGGAGGGCGGGCCTCCGGGTTCATGTTATACTTTCTTGTTAAATAAAAATTGATATATGCAAAGGAAATTAGTTTTTGCCGAAGGAGAATTTTACCATGTTTACAATCGCGGAGTAGAAAAAAGAGAAATCTTTAAGGATAACAATGACAGAGAACGCTTTCTTAGGCTTTTATACGTTGCTAATGCAACGAAAAATTTCGAATTCCGAGATATCAATGATTTACCGCTTAAAAAGATTAATCGGGGCGATCAGCTTGTCGCTATCGGCGCCTATTGTTTGATGCCAAACCATTTTCACTTACTTGTCAAAGAAACCGTTAAAGGAGGGATAAGTTTATTTATGGGAAAATTTTGCACCGGATATTCCATGTATTTTAACAAAAGACACAAGCGTGTCGGACCTTTATTCCAGGGAAGGTTTAAAGCGCAACACGCAAATAGAGATGAATATCTAAAATATCTTTTTGCTTATATACATCTAAATCCGATAAAAATCATTGAGCCATTATGGAAAGAGAGTGGTATAAAAGACAAAATTCGCGCGAAACGTTATTTGAATAATTATCGCCACAGTAGCTATTTAGATTATATTGGTACTAAGAGAGAGGAAGGAACAATTCTTTCAGTAAACGAATTTCCGGATTATTTTTCCGATAGAATTAAATTTGGAGATTTTATTTATGATTGGCTCACATATGGAGAATCTGAAAATGGGGGGCGAAGTTAAAACTCAAATTGCAGAGTCTGGAGGGTCCGGAGGCCCCCCCCCCCCGCCCGCCGGGGGGCCCCCCGGGGCGGGGGTGCACAACAAAAA